>NZ_JBMXVQ010000097.1:0-20970 GCF_053999135.1 Caminibacter sp. | reverse complement strand
TACTTGATTTGAACAATATTGATGAAATAATAGACTGGGTTTTGAAAAACGCACAGGATATATAAAGGAGAAAAGATGACTGAAATTATAAAAGCGATTGAAAATACCGCTAAAGAGATTTATGAATCTATAAAAACAAAAGATACGGGAAAAGTGGATACTTCAAACGCAAGCGGTGACGTTCAGGTGAAACTTGACGTAATAAGCGATGAGATAGTTGAAAAAAATTTATTAAAAGTAAATAGCGTAAAAGAGATTATCAGCGAAGAAAAAGAAGACCCTATAACAAAAGAAAACGGAAAATATCTTGTAGCTTACGATCCTCTTGACGGGAGCAGTCTTATTGATGTTGATTTAAGTGTAGGGAGTATTTTTGGAATATATGAAAATGATTATAAAGGCGAAAATATAAAAGCCGCCGTTTATGTGGTATATGGACCAAGAGTTGAGATGGTTGTAGCAAGGGACGTAGTTGAACTTTTCAGACTAAATGAAAAAACAAAAGAGTTTGAATTTGTAAAAGAGCTTAAATTAAAAGAAAAAGGGAAAATTTTAGGACCGGGCGGTACTCAAAAAAACTGGTATCCTTTTCATAAAGAGATGATAGATTCGTTTTTTGCTGAAGGCTATAGATTAAGATACAGCGGTGGAATGGTACCTGATTTGCATCAAATTTTATTAAAAGAGGGCGGACTTTTTGCATATCCAGGCACTACTGACAAACCAAAAGGAAAGCTAAGGAAATTATTTGAAGTATTTCCTTTTGCGTATGTTTATAAAAAAGCCGGGGGAGAAGCGGTTGATGGGTTTGTTGATTTATTGACTCTTGATTATGAAAATTACCATGACACTACGCCTTGCTTTTTCGGAAGCAAAGAAGAAATTATTAAAGTATTAAGAACTTATAAGGAGAATAAATGAGTGATAAGTGTAAAACATATTATCTGACTACACCGATTTATTATGTAAATGATGTGCCTCATATCGGGCATGCTTATACGACAATAATTGCCGATACGATTGCCAGATATAGCAGACTAAAAGGAATTGACACGTTTTTCTTAACAGGAACGGATGAGCATGGTCAAAAAATAGAAGAAGCGGCAAAAAAAAGAGGAAAATCTCCAAAAGAGTATGCTGATGAGATTAGCGCCAAGTTTAAAGAGCTTTGGGATGAGTTTGAAATTAGTTATGATAAATTTATAAGAACTACAGACCCTGAACATATAAAAGGTGTTCAAAAAGCGTTTCTCGAAATGTATAAAAAAGGGGATATTTATAAAGATTATTATGAAGGGCATTATTGTGTAAGCTGTGAGAGTTTTGTTGCTCCAAGTCAGCTGGTAAATGACGAACTTTGTCCTGATTGTGGGAAACCTACGAGAATTATTAAAGAAGAGAGCTACTTTTTTAAACTTTCAAAATATCAAGACCAATTACTTGACTGGTTAAAAAACAAAAAACCAATCCTTCCTGAAGCAAAAGCCAACGAAGTTATAAGATTCGTAGAAGAAGGGTTAAAAGATTTATCAATTACAAGAACTTCTTTTGAATGGGGTATAAAACTTCCGCCTGAAATAAACGACCCAAAACACGTGGTTTATGTATGGCTTGATGCGTTGTTTAATTATCTTACGGCTCTTGGATACGGAAGCGAAGATGAAAGTATGGTGGAGAAATACTGGCCTGCGAAACTTCATATTGTAGGAAAAGATATTTTAAAATTCCATGCGGTTTACTGGCCTGCATTTTTGATGAGTATAGAGTATGAGCTTCCTAAAAAAATCGCAGCTCACGGATGGTGGACAAGAGACGGTGAGAAGATGAGTAAATCTAAAGGAAATGTAATTAATCCAAAAGAAGTAGCGGATGCTTACGGGATTGAAAACTTTAGATATTTTCTTTTAAGGGAAGTGCCTTTTGGAGCTGACGGGGATTTCAGTGAAAAAGCGTTAATTGACAGAATCAATAACGACCTTGGAAATGACTTTGGAAACTTATTAAACAGAATTATAGGTATGGCTTATAAATATTTTGACGGAAAAGTTACAAGTAAAAACGTAGAGAAATATTTTAGTGCCGAGTTGAATGAAGCCAGAGGAATTGTTAAAAATTTAGAAGAGACGTATCTTTGGAAAATGCAAATTCATAAATTCTTAGAAGAGCTTTGGAAGGTACTTTCAATCGGAAATAAAGCGATTGATACTTATAAACCTTGGGAACTTATGAAAAATAAAGAAGAAGAAAAAGCAGCGGCGCTTATCGGTCTTATAGCAAACCTTCTTGCAATAGTGGCTGTTAATCTTCATGCCGTAATGCCAAAAACTACCCAAAAAATAGCTAACGCCCTTGGGTTTGAAATAACGCCTGAGAGTTTTAAAGAAATTATGGAAGGAAAACTTCTTGATGATTTCGTTATTCAAAAAATACCTCCGCTTTTCCCTAAAATTGAAAAACCTTTAATGAAAAAAGCCGAAGTTAAAAAAGAAGAGGCGGCAAATATCATTACAATAGATGAATTTTTTAAAGTGGAGTTAAAAGTCGGAACTGTTATAAAAGCTGAAGAAGTTAAAAAATCTAAAAAACTTTTAAGACTAGAGGTAGATTTAGGTGAAGAAAAACCTCGCCAGATAGTAGCTGGAATTAAAGAATATTATAAACCAGAAGAACTTGAAGGAACGCAGGTGTGTGTGGTAAGTAATCTAAAACCTGCAAAACTTATGGGGATGGTGAGTGAAGGAATGCTTCTTGCCGCAAAAGATGATGAAGGACTAGCTTTAATTAGACCTGAAAAGCCTAAAAAGACAGGAACTCCTATTAAATGAAAATAGAAACCTTAGTTAACTTAATCGGAGGAGAGTTACTAAACTCTCCTTATATCAGTGAAGTTGTTCATTTTACTGATGATGTTGAGGATGTTAACAGGGGAAGCTGTTTTTTTGTTAAAAAAATTTCTGATATTCCTCAGGCTATAAAAAATGGAGCTTATGCTATTATAGCGGATAAAGATATTTCTATCTTGGATAAGGAAATAGCCTGGATAAAAGTAGAAAACGTAAAAAAAGCTCTTTTTAATATATTTAAATATGAAAATATTACAAATCAAATCTATTTTACGGATGAAATTACTTTATCAATTATAAAAAAAATGAATTTGGAAAAAAAAGTAATTGTTTTAAAGAACGATGAAGATTTTTTTAAAGCTATCAATCTGAGGGAAAAATATATTTTAACTGATAATAAAAAATTTAAAGAAATTTTTGCCAATATTGTAGATTTAAAATCCAAAAATATCAAGCTTATTCAAAAAGGGCTTTTTAGGTGTGAGTTTAATCAAGAAGAGATTAAAATACCTTTTGTGTATAAAAATTTTTTTGCAAAAGCTTTAAATTTTTTTGATACTTATGATTTAAAATATACATTGGACTTTGAAATAGAGAGATTTAAACCTGTTTTTATAAATGCTCTGTTTGAGGAAGTGGAGTTTGGAAAAAGTGAAAAGGTTGTGATAACCGGGATAAAAAACGATAAGTTTTTCTTTGACGAGCTTAATTATATTATAGAGAATACAAAATATGCAAAAACAGTTTTTATTAATAATTCTAACAAAACGCTTTTAAATAAACCTTTTAATTTTGCAGTTATGGTTGATTGTGAATTTACGCCTAAAATAAGAGAAGAAAAAAGGTTCTTTAATGATTAAAATTGAGAAAATTAATGAATTATGTCGTGGTAAATTTTTAACTTTAAAAGAAGTTTTTTTTAATTATAAAGGCAAAAAAAGGCGTTGGGAAGTTTGTACTTCTATGGACAGTGTCGCTATATTAATTTATGATAAGGATTTAGAATCTGTTGTTTTAGTAAAACAGTTTAGATTGCCTGTTTTTCTTAAAAACAGAGACGGTTATACTTATGAGCTGTGTGCCGGGCTTTGTGATAAGGATAAGTGTTCTCTAGAAATAGCAAGAGAAGAGGTTTTAGAGGAGTGCGGGTATGATGTTGAGAGTGAAAGAATCGAAAAAATAACATCAACCTGGGCGAGTGTCGGGACAAATGCGGCGAATCAGACTGTATATTATGTTGAGGTTACGCAAAATGATAAAGTAAATGAAGGCGGCGGAATTGATGATGAAGATATAGAAATAGTTGAAATTAAAAAAAATAATGTGGAAAAATTTATTTTTGATGAGAATAAAGTTATAACACCGGGAGCTAAATTTGCTTTAATGTGGTGGTTACATTATAAAAAAGGGGAAAAATGAAACACATTTTTAGGGAATATGATATCAGGGGAATATTTGATAAAGATTTAAAAGAAGAGATAGTTAAAAAAATAGGATTTTATCTTGGTAAAAAGATTGACGGAAATTACGTTTTTGTAAGTTATGACGCAAGAAAACATTCTCCAATTCTTCATAATTGGCTTGTAAGCGGACTTAATAAAGTCGGCAAAAAAGTAATAAGCGGCGGGATGTTACCTACCGGAGCTAATTATTTTGCCAATTTCAGACCGTTATGTATTGATGGTATTGGAAAGGTTGAAATTGGGGGCAGTATTCAAATTACCGGCTCTCATAATCCTCCTGAATATAACGGATTTAAAATTACGATAAACAAGCTTCCGTTTTACGGAAAAGATATTTATGCCTTAGGAGATGAAGTAATAAACAGTAACGTTTCAATAGAAGATAATACGGAAGTTATTAAATATAATTTAAAAGAAGATTATATAGACTATATAAGTAACCAGTTTTCTCATTTAAAAGGACTTGATTTAAATGCCGTATTTGACTGTGGAAACGGGGTAGCTGGAGTAGTTTTAAGAGATATTTTAGAAAAAATAGGGATAAAGAATTACGAAATATTTTTTGAAGAACCTGATGGGACTTTTCCAAATCACCACCCAGACCCAACCGAAGAAGAGAATCTTGCATGGGTAAAAGATGCTTTAAAACAGGGAAGAGATTATGCTTTTGCTTTTGACGGGGATGCCGATAGAATTGCTTTTTTGGATAAATATTATAACTATAAAGGTGATATATTAGCTTTCTTTTTTGCTAAAAATATGAAAAATCCATGTGTAATTAGTGAAGTAAAAGCAACACAGGTTATGTATGATGAAATAAATAAATTCGGACGGGCTATTATGTATAAAACAGGGCATAGCAATCTTAAAACCCTGTTAAAAAAAGAAAACTGTGATTTGGCTGCAGAAGTTAGCGGGCATATTTTCTTTAATGACAGATATTTTGGAATAGATGACGCTATTTATGTTACCTTTAGAATAATGGAACTTATAAAAAACGGATTTAATTTTAAAGAAGAATTTGAAAAACTGCCTAAAGTATATAATACAGATGAAATAAAAATAAAAACAACAGAAGATAAAAAGTTTAAAATTATAGAAAATTTAAAAAAATATTTAAATAAAAATAAAGAAAATTTAGGTATTAAAAAGATAGTAGATGTAGATGGAGTTAGGGTGATTTTTGAAAACGGTTGGGGGCTTGTTAGGGCAAGTAATACAACCCCGGTATTAGTTACCCGTTTTGAAGCCACTGATGAGAAAGATTTAGAAAATATTAAAACTATTCTTACAGAATCTCTTCAAAAAATTCTTTAATTTTCTTTTTCTATTTTCTTATATTTTTTAAATTAATTAAATTGATTGATTTTTACTCAATTTTATTGTATAATACGCTTATTAAAAGTGAGGTGTAGTTTATGTTAAGGAGGGGAAATGTCAAAAAGTTTATATGAGGTGTTAGGCGTTAGTGAAAATGCTACGCAAGATGAAATAAAAAAAGCTTATAGAAAGCTTGCAAGAAAATATCATCCGGATATATGTAAAAAACCTGAATGTGAAGAAAAATTTAAAGAAATCAATACTGCTTATGAGATTTTAGGAGATCCTGAAAAAAGAAAACAGTATGACCAAATGGGTGATACGATGTTTAACGGTCAAAACTTCCAAGATTTTTATAGACAACATAAAGATATAGACCTTGAAGAAATACTTTCGTCTATTTTTGGGGGAGGTTTTGGCCGTTCTCGTAGCGGTTTTGGCGGTTTTGGTGGTTTTGACGAATTTGGATTTGGAGGAGGTTTTGCTCCTGATTTAGACGTTCACGCAAGAATTCAGATTCCGTTTGATATTGCAGTAACCGGAGGAGTTTATCCTATAAATTATAACGGAGAGACTATAAAAATAAAAATTCCTGAAGGAATTAAATCCGGTCAGAAACTTAGAATTAGAGGTAAAGGTAAAACATTTCAAGGACATAGAGGTGATTTGATTCTGGAAATAGATGTAATGCCAAGCAACGAGTGGGAAAGAAAAGGAGATGATTTATATAAAAAAATAGACGTTCCTTTAAAAACTATGATGTTTGGCGGTAAAATTGGAGTTGACACTTTTAAGGGGCATATAAATGTAAAAGTTCCTAAAAATTCAAAATGCTGTCAAAAGCTTAGAGTTAGAGGATACGGAGTTAAAGGAGGAGATTTATATCTCGAATTGAGACCTATACTCCCAAAAGTAGAAGAGCTTGATCCTGAACTCGCTAAAATGATGGAAGAGAAACTTCCGTCATAATTTTAATTTCCTGCGTAGGCAGGAGAAAGGAGGATGATATGTATAGTTATGATGAACCTGTATATTTAATAAGTGTGGTGAGTAAAATATTAAATATCCATCCACAGACATTAAGACAATATGAAAGAGAAGGTTTAATTAAACCAAGCCGAACAGAAGGTAAGATGAGGCTTTATTCTCAAAGAGATATAGACAGACTCAAACTTATATTATCTTTAGTTAGAGATTTAGGTGTTAATTTGGCAGGAGTTGAAATTATTCTTCAGCTTAAAGAGGAGATAGAGAGACTTCAAAAAGAAATAGATGCTCTTAAAAGACAGCAGGGACAAATTCCACGAAATAGAAGCGTGGTAATAAAAAAAGAAAATTATCAATTAATTTTAGTTCCTGAAACTAAAGAGGAGTAATTTTAAATCCTCTTTAGGTATTAAAATAAATTAAAAGGAAGAGTTAATGTCCTTTTAAAAATATTAAAAGGGCTTAAAATAATATCTTTTCCTATATCTGAAGAGACTTTTGGATTGTTTAAATCTCCTTTTACAATTAGCTTTACGTTTATATTCCCGTCTTTTCCAAAAAGTATGTGGCTTATTCCTTTACCTACAATAGGTATTTTCTTATATTTCATTTTTAATGTTGCCTGTAGTTTTAACATAATTTCGTTAGTTTCTAGATTAATTGTTCCCTTTCCTTTAAAGTCAATGTTTTTTCCTATTATTTTTATACTGTCAAAATATAATATGTTGTTATAAAGTACGTATTTTATATATCCATATTTTATCTTGTATCCTTTTGAGGAAAAACCTGGAGATTTTAAGGATAATAAAGAAGGTACTGTGTTTAAAAATGCTATTAGATTATTAAGAGCTTTTAAATTTTCGTTAATTGCATGATTTATTTTAATATATCCTATATAAAGATCCGGCTGAGGTTTAATGATTTTAAAATCTAAGTCTATTTCTTTAAATGAATTAAAAAACTCTAAAAGAGCGCTTAATTCTTCTTTTTGATAGTGATATCCTGTTATTGTCAAAATATTGTCTTTGGTAAGAGCCTCTAAGGAACTTTTTTTATATTTGGAGGTGAATTTCAATGTATCATTATATTCTAATGTTGCTTTTTGAGATAAAAATTTATGATTTTTATAAATTAAATTGGTATTTGTTGAATTTACTATTGCATAAAAGTTTGTATCTGAAGTTTGATATTTGGATTTAGGGATTAAGTTATCCACGGTATCTATTATTTCTAAAAGGGTTTCTATGTTTATATCCACATTTTTAATGTCAGCTTTTAAATGATTTAAATTTGTTATTGTTACTTTTATATTATTGTTGCTTATTTTTATTGTATCTTTATCAATTTCCACTTTAGCGTCTATGCAGTTAGGATTTTTTTTGTTTAATAATAAAGGTTTTTTTAGAATTGCTTTTGTTATTAATAAAGTTTGATTTTTTAATATGTGAATATATACATCTCCGTCTTTCAAAAAAGAAAAAGGAGTATATTTTATAAACTTTTTAATTGAATAAACATAGATATCTAAGTTTTTTAAATCTGCCATAACTGTGGAGTTTAAAAGATATAGAAAATGGTTTTTGAAATCAATTACTATTTTTTCGTTAAAATTTTTTATATTAACTAAATTTAAAATTTTAAATGTTTTTATTTTTGCAAAAGAGTTTAAAAATTGAGGGTTTATAGTTAGATTTGAATCCAAAATGATTTTTCCTATGTCAAAAGATGAATTTAAATCTTTTAATTTTACGGAAAAATTTAAATCTTTCCCTTTTTCTTGTAGCTTGTTGTATCCGAAAATTGAGTTTTCGTATTTAAATAATGAGTTTTTGGAATTTATTTGGTGTTTAATATGAAAAATTTTTTTATCTATATCAATAGAAGCATTTAAATATATATGATTTTTACCTCTCAGTTGTTGTAAGGGCAGGGATATGTTGAATTCTTTTAAAATCTGTTTTAAATCATTATTTATTTTGACGGAATTGCTTGAAGAGCGGACATTTAAAACGGAGCCGTTTAAATCTATAAAAGTCGGGGTAAATGTAAAAGATTTAATTCTTATAGTTTCTATTACCGCTTTTTTTGTTTTGGTGTTTATTAAGATGTTTTGTACTGAAGGATTTAAGTTTTTATATTTTATTTTTATTGTAGGTATGGAAATTAAATTATATTTTCCATAAATGGTAGGTATTATTATTTTTAAAAAAGCGTTTTTTATTATGTTGTTATTGATTTTATAGGTTATAAAATCGTCAAACACCATCAGAAATGCATTATCGGCTTTAGCATAAATGTCTTTTTTGATAAGGGTTATTTTTTTTGAAGAAAAATTTAGATTGTGTTTGTTTTTAAAAACGATTTCGTTTTCAAATAAGGTGGCGTTAATGTCCTGATAATGTAGATTTATTTTATTGTTTTTTGAAATTATTAATAATTTTTCTTTTAGAAAATATGTGCCTTTAAGAAAATCTGTGTAAGCTTTTATTTTTTTATATTCTCCTTTTGCTTTTAATATGTTGAAAATTGCTTTTTTATTGGTTAAATCTATTTTAACGGAATTTAATTTTATAAAATCTTTTTTGTTTTTTATAAATAATTCATCCCCTTTTGCGCTTGCGGATATATTTTTGTATTTTAAATCTGCATATAAGGAAAGAATAAATTTCGAAATATCTATCTTAAAATCTTTATAATTAGTAGATAATTTTTTTGAAGAAACAATAGTTGTTAGTATATCTTTATCGTTAAGTTCCCCTTTTAAATTTATTTTATTTTTTCCATTTATATATGCTGTTAAATTAAAAGATATTATATCTTCAAAATTTATTTTTCCATTTAAGTCTTTTATGTTTATATTTTCATATTTAATATTAAAATTGTTTAAAATCAGATATTTTCTGTAAGGCTTTATTTTTCCTTTTAAATAAAAAAGATTTGAATTTATAAATAATGTTTTTTGAGTAAAATAAATTTCCGGTATTTTTATATCTTTATATTGAAAGTCTTTGGCATCTATTTTTTCAATGAAATTCATGAGCCATTTAACGGAATGTAGTCTTTTATGAAAGGTTGTAATGTCTTTTTTTATTGATTGTTGTGGTATTATTCGAATGCCGTTGGCTTTTATAATTATTTTTTTATGAATTTTTATAAAAAAATGTTGTATCTTTAGATTATTTAATTTTAGATTATAAAAGTTTAGACCATGAAACAAGGATATAAAAACTATGAAAGAGAAATATAAAATTACAAAAATTATAGCCGTAATAGAAGTTCTTTTAATTTTCATAATCTTTATCCTTTTTTATCTTACCAGAGAGGTAAAAACTTCAAGAGTTGTTTATGTTCCTTCCGGTAATACAAATTATACAATAAAAACCTTGCAAAAAAACGGTTTGGATATAAATATGGCAGATTTTTTTTTCATAAGGCTGTTTGGTTATCCTCAGGCCGGGTGGATAGATTTAAAAAGCACTACAATGACAAAGCTTGATTTTTTAAGAAAATTGACCCATTCTAAAGCCGCAATAGTGAAAATTATTGCAATTCCCGGAGAAACGAATTATTTTATTTATAAACAGATAGGTAAAAAACTTAAAATTAAAAATTTTTATTGTAATATAGAGGAAGGTTTTATAAAACCGGATACGTATTTTTTACCTATAGGAATGGAAAGGAAAAGGGTATGTCAATATCTTTATGATATTTCTTTAAAATGGCACAGACAGATAAGTAAAAAGTTTTTAGGAGTATGGAATTATCCTCAATATAAAACTAAACTTATTATAGCTTCCTTAATTCAAAAAGAAGCGGCAAATGTCAAAGAAATGCCTTATATCTCGGCTGTTATAAACAATAGACTGCAAAAACATATGAAACTTCAACTGGATGGGGCTTTAAATTACGGTAAATATTCTCATACAAAGATAACCCCTTCAAGATTAAGACATGATAACAGTAGATTTAATACTTATAAATATTTCGGTTTACCTCCGGAGCCTGTATGTATTGTAAGTAAAGAAGCCATTAAAGCCGCTTTTTTTCCGGCTAAAGTGAAATATCTCTATTTTGTAAAATGTGGTAAAACCCATAGGTTTGCAGTTACTTATAAAGGGCATATTAAAAATATTAGAAGATGTTCTAGAAAATAGGGTTTACGTTTAGTAACACTTTTATTAGATTAAATTAAAAAATTGTTACTTTTTGTATAAAAAAAGGTAAAATTTAAAAAACCAAAAAAAGGAGAGTGTATGGCACAGCCGACAATCGTATGGACAAAAATTGATGAAGCGCCTTATCTTGCAACATTTAGCTTACTTCCTATTATGGAAGCATTTACAAAAGATGCAGATATTAACTGGGAGCTAAGAGACATTTCTCTTGCAGGAAGAATAATTGCTGAATTTTCAGATATGTTACCAGAAAACCTAAGACAGCCGGATGAACTTGCTTATCTTGGCGAACTTGTAAATAAACCTGAAGCAAATATTATTAAACTTCCAAACATTTCAGCTTCAGTTCCACAGCTAAAAGCTGCAGTTAAAGAACTTCAATCTCAAGGTTATCCGCTACCTGATTTCCCTGAAGAGCCTCAAAACGCCGAAGAAGAGAAAATCAGACTAAAATATATGAAATGTGTAGGTTCAAACGTAAACCCAGTTCTTAGACAAGGAAACTCAGACAGAAGACTTGCCGAGCCTGTAAAAGAGTATGCAAAAATGCATCCGCACAGCATGAAAGACGTAAGTAGTGAAAGTAAATCTTATGTTGCTCATATGGAAAAAAACGATTTTTATCAAAACGAACAAAGCTTTATTGCACCTAAAAAAATGACTGTTGCAATTGAGTTTGAAGGTAAAAACGGAATTAAAAAAGTATTTAAAGAAGTAGAACTTGATGAAGGTGAAGTATTTTCAGGAACTTTTCTTAACAGAAAAACTCTAAGAGATTTTTATGAAAAAACAATTGAAGATGCAAAAGAAAAAGATATTTTATTTAGCTTACACCTAAAAGCTACAATGATGAAAGTAAGCGACCCTGTAATGTTTGGGGATGCAATTAGGGTATATTACAAAAAACTTTTTGATAAATTTGGAAAAGAACTTGAAGAGATTGGATTTAATCCGAATAACGGATTTAGTGACCTTGAAGCTAAACTTTCAAAATTACCAGAAGATAAACAGGCTGAAGTTAAAAAGACAATTGAAGAAATTTATGCAAAAAGACCAAGACTTTATATGGTAGATAGCGACAAAGGTGTTACAAACCTTCACAGACCAAACGATGTAATTATTGACGCGTCAATTCCTGCTACAATTAAAAACGGTCTAAAAGGTTGGGGTCCTCAAGGTGAGGTTGAAGACTTGGTAATTACAGTTCCTGACAGAACATATGCAAGAATGTATAAAGAAATTGTAGCGGATATCGTTAAAAACGGACAGTTTGACCCTACAAAAGTGGGAACAGTTCAAAACGTGGGTCTTATGGCTAAAAAAGCGGAAGAGTACGGAAGTCACGATAAAACATTTTTCCCGCCAGAAGATGGTATAATTAGAGTAGTTGATACTGAAAATAACGAAGTATTAATGGAGTTTGAAACTGATAAAGGCGATATCTGGAGAGCATATACTGCAAAAGAAGAAGCTATTACAGACTGGATTAAGCTTGCGGTAAACAGAGCAAAAGAGAGCGGATTGCCGATTGTATTCTGGCTTGATAGCAATAGAGCTCACGATGCGAATATTATTAAATATGTAGTAAGAGAACTTGCAAAATATGACCTAAGTGATGTAGAATATCATGTTATGGCTCCTGAAAAGGCTATGAGATATACGCTTAGAAGATTTAGAAAAGGTCTTGGAACAATTTCTGTAACAGGAAACGTACTAAGAGACTATTTAACAGACCTTTTCCCGATTATTGAAGTTGGAACAAGTGCAAGAACACTCTCAATCGTTCCATTGCTTGCAGGCGGAGGGCTTTATGAAACAGGTGCCGGTGGTTCTGCTCCAAAACACGTAGAGCAATTCATAAAAGAAGGTCATTTAAGATGGGATAGTTTAGGAGAGTTTTTAGCTACAGTTGAATCACTTAAACTAGCTAAAAAACAAGGCGGAAATGATAAAGTTGATATTATTGCAGATGCACTTAATAAAGCGGTTGGAAAGTATCTTGCTAACGATAAAACTCCAAAAAGAAAAGTAGGACAGCTTGATAACAGAGGGAGTCATTACTACTTAGCAAGATACTGGGCTGAAGAACTTGCAAACTGCGGAGATATCGAACTTGAACTTAAATTTAAACCTGTTGCTAAAGAACTTAAAGAAAATGAAGAAAAAATCTTAGAAGAAATTAGAGCAGCAGAAGGGAAACCTTGTGATATAGAAGGATATTATCATCCGAATGAAGAAAAAGTAGCAAAATGTATGAGACCGAGCGCTACATTTAATAAAATTGTAGACGCATTAAGATAAACCCTTTTTGGGGTTATTTTCTTTTAAAGGATAAAGATGTCGAATAAAGTATCAATTGTAGGTGCGGGAAATGTTGGAAGTATTGTCGCTTATTCTCTTGCAATGCAAGGGCTTGCTCATGAAATAGTTTTGGTTGACAGAGATACCGACAGAGCTAAAGGAAAAGCACTTGATATGAGCCATGCCGCAAGTGCCGTGAGAAGCCATTCCATTGTAAGAGCAGCAGAGAGTTATGAAGATGTAAGAGATAGTAAGGTTGTTGTAATTACCGCAGGTTTTCCAAGAAAACCCGGAATGACAAGAGAAGATTTACTGCTTAAAAACGCTGAAATTATGAAAGATGTCGTAAATCAGGTAAAAGAGGTTGCACCTGATTCAATTTTGGTTGTTGTTTCAAACCCTCTTGATGCAATGACTTATACGGCTTTAAAAGTATCAGGTTTTCCAAGAGAAAGAGTAATTGGAATGGCTGGAATTTTAGACAGTGCAAGAATGGCATATTTTATTTATGAAAAACTGGGATACGGAGCCGGTCAGATTAGAGCAAGCGTAATTGGAGGTCATGGAGATTTTATGGTACCACTTCCAAGATATTCAACCGTAGCCGGAGTGCCTCTTAGTGATTTACTTTCTCAAAAAGAAATTGATGAAGTGGTAGAGAGAACGCGTCATGCGGGAGCCGAAATTGTAAGTTATCTTAAAACTGGAAGTGCATATTTTGCTCCGGGGAAATCAACGGCTATTATGGTTGAAGCTATACTGAGGGACTCTAAACAAATATTCCCGTGTGCCGTACTTCTAAAAGGTGAATATGAAGTGGATGACGTGGTAAACGGGGTTCCCGTAATGCTTGGAAGAGACGGGGCAGAAAAAGTTATTGAAGTAACGCTTGACCCGTGTGAAAAAGAGCAGTTCAGACGTTCAACGGCAGCCGTTAAGCAGATGATAGACGTGCTTGAGAGAGACTTTTTTAAGGAGAATAAATGAGAGTCGTAAAATATGGCGATATCGTAAAATCAATAAGAGATATGATAATTTACTCAACAACACATCTCTCGCCCGATATGAAAAAAGCTTTAGAAGAAGCTTATAAAAATGAAAAAAGCGAAGTAAGTAAAGCTGTTTTAAAACAGATTCTTGATAATGCAAAAATTGCAGAAGAAGAATGGAAACCTTTATGTCAGGATACCGGGCTTGCAATTTATTTTGTAAAAGTCGGAGAAGATGTTAAGGTTGAGGGCGGAAGTCTTAAAGATGCAATATATGAAGGAACAGAAAAAGGTTATAAAGAAGGATATTTAAGAGCTAGTACATGTGATTGTTTTACAAGAGCAAATCTTAAAGATAAAGTTGGATATAACCTGCCTCCTGTAATTTATTTTGATATTGTTCCCGGTGATAAAATAGAAATTGAATATGCTGCAAAAGGCGGTGGAAGTGAGAATGTAAGCCGTGCGACAGTTCTTGCACCTGCGGCCGGAAAAGAAGGAATTAAAGAGTTTGTTAAAAAAGTTGTAAGTGATGCCGGTCCAAACCCTTGTCCACCGCTTGTTGTCGGAGTTGGAATTGGAGGAAGTTTTGATTACGCGGCTGTTATGAGCAAACATGCTCTTTTTAGAGATATAGGAACTAAAAATCCGGACCCTGAACTTGATGAGCTTGAAAAAGAACTTAAAGAAGAGCTTAACAAACTTGGAATAGGTGCCATGGGAATGGGTGGAACTGAAACCGTTTTAGCAGTCCATATAGAAACGTTCCAACCGGGCAGGATGTGTCATATTGCATCGCTTCCAGTGGCTGTTAATATTCAATGTCACAGCAGCAGACACGCTCATATTACTATTTAAAGGAATAAAAATGGCAGAATACAGATTAAAAACTCCTTTAACAGATGAAGATGTAGAAAAATTAAAAGCAGGAGATATTGTATATCTAACTGGGACTGTGTATACCGCAAGGGATGCCGCTCACAAAAGACTTGTTGATTTAATTAATGAAAATAAAGAACTCCCTTTTGATTTAAAAGGAGCTGTGATTTATTATGTAGGTCCAACTCCTCCAAAACCGGGAGAGGTAATAGGAAGTGCCGGACCTACTACAAGTTACAGAATGGACCCTTATGCACCTATTTTAATTGAAAAAGGGCTAAAAGGTATGATTGGTAAGGGTAAAAGAAACGAAGCTGTAAAAGAAGCATGTAAAAAACACAAAGCCGTTTATTTTGGAGCAGTTGGAGGAGCGGCCGCACTTATTGCAAAAGCTATTAAAAAGGCTGAGGTTATCGCTTATCCTGAGCTTGGACCTGAGGCTATAAGAAGACTTGAGGTAGAAGATTTTCCTGTGGTTGTAGTTAATGATGTATACGGAAACGACCTTTATGAAATGGGAAGAAAAGAGTGGGAAGAAAAATAAAATTCTAAAAGGAGAGTAAATGAATATTCATGAATATCAGGCAAAAGAGATATTTAGAAAATATGGAGTTCCAACTCCAAGAGGAGGAGTTGCGTTTTCCGGACCTGAGGCTAGAAGAGTAGCCGAAGAGCTTGGAGGTAACCTTTGGGTTGTAAAAGCTCAAATTCACGCGGGAGGTAGAGGAAAAGCAGGTGGAGTTAAACTTGCAAAAACTCTTGATGAAGTTGAAAAAATAGCAGAAGAAATGCTTGGAATGACGCTTGTAACCCATCAAACAGGACCTGAGGGAAAAGTAGTAAAAAAAGTTTATATTGAGGAGGGTGCTGATATTAAAGAAGAGTATTATCTTGGAATGGTGCTTGATAGGGCGCTTGAAATGCCTGTAATGATGGCAAGTACTGAGGGTGGAATGGAAATTGAAGAAGTTGCTGCTAAAACTCCTGAAAAAATTGTAAAAGTGGCAATCGACCCGACAATCGGATTTCAACCTTTTCATGCCAGAAAATTGGCATTCGGACTTGGTCTTGGAAAAGACGAACAAAAAGAATTTATAAAATTTGCAAATGCTTTATATAAAGTATATATGGATAATGATGCCGAAATGATTGAAATCAACCCGTTAATTAAAACGGGAGAAGGGAAATTCCTAGCCCTTGATGCAAAAATGGGATTTGATGACAATGCACTTTACAGACATCCGGATATTGCGGATATGAGAGACTTAGACGAAGAAGAACCAACTGAAATAGAAGCTAAAAAATACGGATTAAGCTATATCAAACTTGACGGAAATGTAGGATGTATGGTTAATGGTGCTGGGCTTGCAATGGCTACGATGGATATTATTAAACACGAAGGCGGAGAACCTGCAAACTTCTTAGACGTTGGTGGTGGAGCAAATCCTGACACTGTTGCAAAAGGATTTGAAATTATTCTAAGCGATCCGAATGTAAAGAGTATTTTTGTAAATATTTTCGGTGGAATTGTTAGATGTGATCGTATAGCAAACGGAATTCTTCAGGCTACTGAAAAAGTGGAAGTAAATGTCCCTGTAATTGTAAGACTTGATGGAACAAATGCCGAGGAAGCTGCGGAAATTCTAAGAAATGCAAACATTAAAAACATTATTCCTGCGACTGATTTAAAAGATGGAGCGCAAAAAGCCGTAAAAGCTGCGAAAGGAGAGCTATAATGAGTATTTTAGTGAATAAAGACACAAAAGTAATTGTTCAAGGATTTACAGGAAAAGAAGGGACTTTCCATTCAGAACAGTGTATGGCCTACGGGACTCAAATCGTAGGAGGTGTAACTCCAAACAAAGGCGGGATGACACATCTTGGGAAACCTGTGTTTAATACAGTTGAAGATGCCCTAAAAGCCACAGGAGCCACTGTCAGTATGATTTTCGTTCCTCCTGCATTTGTTGCCGATGCGGTAATGGAAGCGGCTGATGCGGGGATAGAGCTTGCCGTAATTATTACAGAAGGTGCGCCTGTTAGAGATATGATGTATGCAAAACATTATGCGACTAAAAAAGGAATGAAAACAATAGGACCAAACTGTCCTGGAATTATTACAGCAGAAGAGTGTAAAATAGGAATTATGCCAGGACATATTTTTAAAAAAGGAAATGTTGGACTTATTAGTAAATCCGGAACCCTAACATATGAAGCAAGTAATCAGGTTGTAAAAGAAGGTCTTGGAATAACAACAGCGGTTGGTATTGGAGGAGACCCGATTATTGGTCTTAGTTATAAAGAGCTATTACCAATGTTTGAAGCAGACCCTGAAACAGAAGCAATCGTTATGATTGGTGAAATCGGAGGAGACCTTGAAATTCAAGCTGCAAAACTTATAAAAGAAAAAATTACAAAACCCGTAATTGCTTTTATTGCAGGTCAAACCGCTCCTAAGGGTAAAAGAATGGGACATGCCGGGGCTATTATCAGCGGAAGCAAAGGTACGGCGGCTGAGAAAATGGCTGCATTAAAAGAAGCTGGAGCGTATGTAGTTGAAAGTCCAGCGGATATTGGGGCTACAGTAGCAAAAGCTTTAAAAGAGAGAAAATAATCGAATTTTTAACCCTCTTTTTTGGGGTTTTTTTTGATTTTAAAATTAGTGACAGAGGAATAAATTTTTTATAGAAAATGTTACATTTTTACTCAAAAAAGCTTTAAGCTGTTTTAAATAGGCTTAGTTTAGTCTTATTTTTGTTATTATAAAATAAATCAAAAAAAGGAGAATAAATGGCTTTAAATGTAGATTTTAGATTAAAAGCTCCGGCAAATACACCTGTTTGGGTTGATGAAGCAAAATGTAAAAGCTGTGAACTTTGTGTTGAATTTTGTCCTACAGGCGTACTTGAGATGATTCCAGACCCTCATAATATTTTGGGTCAGATGGTAAAGGTAACACATCCGGAATATTGTATAGGATGTAAAGAATGCGAACTTGAATGTCCTGATTTTTGTATTTTTGTAGCTGAAAGAGATGAATATAAATTTAAAAAACTTAATGAAGTTAAAAAGCTAAAAGGAGAAGCGTAATGCCAAGAGAAATCGTAAGTACAGGAAACCAATTAGCGGCACTTGCAGCAATTGACGCAGGGTGTAGATTTTTTGGTGGATATCCAATTACTCCAAGTAGTGAAATTGCTCATGAAATGAGTAGATTACTTCCAAAAGTGGGTGGGGTGTTTATTCAAATGGAAGATGAAATTGCGGGTATTTCAGTAGCCCTCGGTGCTAGCATGAGCGGTGTAAAATCAATGACAAATACATCAGGTCCTGGTATTAGTTTGAAGTCTGAGCAAATCGGTCTTGCATTTATGGCAGAAGTTCCTCTTGTAATCACAAATGTAATGAGAGGAGGTCCAAGTACCGGTCTTCCAACAAGACCTCAGCAAGGTGATATTTTACAAGCTCAAGCGCCAACTCACGGTGATTATCAGTCTATTACTTTATGTGCGGGAAGTCTTGAAGAGTGTTATACTGAAACTGTTAGGGCATTTAATCTGGCAGAAAGATTTATGACACCTGTATTTGTGTTACTTGACGAAACACTTGGACATATGATAGGAAAAGCTGAGTTACCTGATTTGGAAGAAGTTAAAAAAAATATAGTTAATAGAAAAGTTTACGAAGGAGACCCTAAAGAGTATCTTCCTTACGCTGTCGGGCCAGATGAACCAGCTGTGCTTAATCCATTTTTTAAAGGATACAGATATCATATCACAGGACTTCATCACGGACCAACAGGATTTCCAACGGAAGACGCTAAAATCTGTCAAGAATTAATAGATAGATTGTTTAACAAAATTTTAGCTCATAAAGATGAGATTGAAAGTTATGAAGAGTTTATGCTTGATGATGCCGATATGGCTGTAATTGCTTATGGAAGTGTGAGTTTAGCGGTTAAAGAAGCTATTAAAGAGTTAAGAAAAGAAGGTATAAAAGTAGGGCTTTTCAGACCAATTACACTTTGGCCAAGTCCGGAAGAAAAAATAGATGAAGTATGTAAAAAATTTGATAAAGTATTAGTAACTGAAATGAACAAAGGTCAATATTTTAAAGAAATCCAAAGAGCAAGCGGAAGAAAAGCAGAAACATTTGATACACTTTTTAAAGCAAACGGAAGACCAATCAGTCCGGCCGAAATTAAAGCAAAACTTAAAGAAATGGCATCAAGATAAAAATATAAATTATAAGGAGTAACAATGGCATTTAATTACGATTATTATTTAAGAACCGATAAAATGCCGACACTTTGGTGTTGGGGATGTGGTGATGGTATTATTATGAAAGCGATGATTAGAGCATTTGCAAAACTTGGTTGGGATAAGAACGATATTTGTGTTGTATCCGGGATAGGGTGTTCGGGAAGATTTTCAAGTTACATTGATGCAAACACTGTGCATACGACTCACGGAAGAACTGTGGCATACGCTACGGGGATTAAACTTGCAAATCCCGATAAACACGTAATCGTTGTGGCAGGTGACGGTGACGGTCTTGCAATCGGTGGTAACCATACAATTCATGGATGTAGAAGAAATATTGATTTAAATTTTATTTTAATTAACAATTTTATTTATGGACTTACAAATTCACAAGTATCTCCTACAACTCCAAAAGGATTTTGGGCAGTTACTCAACAATATGGAAATATTGACCCAACATTTGATCCAGCAGAACTTGCAAAAGGTGCGGGGGCTACATTTATTGGTAGAGAAACAGTTGCAGAATCTCAAAAACTTGAAAGATTATTTGTAAAAGGATTTCAACATAAAGGATTTAGTTTCTTTGGTATTCATTCAAATTGTCATGTTAATTTTGGTAGAAAAAATAAATTAGGAACAGCAAAAGCTAACCTTGATTGGATTGAAGGGAACTTAATGCCAAAAGCTAAATGGGATAAAATGAGTGCTGAAGAGCAACACGAAGCAAGAAAAGCTGGTAAATTCCCAAGAGGTATTTTATGGCAAGTAGAAGAGCCAGAATATTGTGATTTATATGATACAGTTATTGAAAAAGCTGGAGGTAAAAAATGAAACAATTAAGATTTACAGGAGTAGGAGGACAAGGTGTTCTTCTTGCTGGGGAAATTTTAGCGACTGCTTATATCAATGCAGGAAAATATGGAGTTCAAGCGGCTACATATACTTCTCAAGTAAGAGGAGGACCTACAAAAGTTGATATCGTTTTAGATGATAAAGAAATTCTTTTTCCTTATGCAAATGATGGTGAAATTGATTTTATGCTTTCAGTTGCTAATGTTAGTTATCAGCAATTTAAAGATGGTGTAAAAGCAGGTGGTAAAATTGTGTATGAGCCAAATTTAGTATATCCAACTGATGCTGATAAAGAAAAATGGGAATTATATCCAATTGAAGTAATTACTATTGCTAAAGAAAAAGTAGGTAATGTTATTACTCAATCAGTTGTAGCACTTGCTATCGCTACTGTAATGATGGATATTGATGAAGATTTAGTATATAATGCTATGATTAACACAGTTCCACCAAAAGCAGTAGAAATCAATAAAAAAGCTTTCGCACTTGGTGTAGAAGCAGCAAAAGAAGCTCTTGCAAAAGGACCAGTAAAAGCTTAATAGCTTTTTGGTTTTGCTTCTTTTTTTTTCTTTCATTTTTAAATTCAATTAAATTTATAGTATAATTTCAAAAAAACTAAGGAGAAATTATGGATATTAGTAAAATTAAACCAGGTAATAATCCTGATAAAGTAAATGCTTTAATAGAAATTCCAGTAGGAAGTAATATTAAATATGAAATAGATAAAGAAAGTGGTGCTGTTGTATTTGATAGAATTATGTATTCAAGTTATCATTATCCAGCAAATTATGGATTTGTTCCAAATACATTAGCAAAAGATGGAGACCCAGCTGATATTTTAGTATTAACTGATTATGCATTAGTGCCAGGATGTGTTATTGCTGTTAGACTTATTGGTA
>NZ_JBMXVQ010000096.1:0-11697 GCF_053999135.1 Caminibacter sp. | reverse complement strand
CTTCTAATGTGGATACCAAATTTGAAAGTTATTAGCCCGAAATGGCTTGATGAAAAAATTAGAAAAATGATTAAAGAGTATTAAATGGACTTATTTGAAATCATAAACCAACCAACAACCGAAGAATTTAAGCGTCTGTATCACGGCAGGGGAGAAAAAACATATCCGTTTTTAACGATTGACAGTATTGATGAGACTCTTTTTATTCAGTTTTACGAAAAAGTGGATGAAAAGCCGTTTTTGGAGATTTTCAAAAAAGCTCCGGAAAAATATAAGAATATTATCGTTAAAAGACGCTACGAAAATGAAAAGTGTAAAGTGAAAAGTGAAAAGTTATTTGCATTAAGAGGAATTATTCCAAATAATGCGGTGGCTATTGAAAACGGCATAAAATTCAAACTAAACTTTTACAATCAAAACATCGGATATTTCGGGGATGCGAAAAATGCAAGAATCTATGTGGAAAAAATAAGTAAAGACAAAAAAGTATTAAATCTTTTTGCATACACATGCGGGTTTTCACTGTTTGCCAGAAGAGGCGGGGCAAAATACATAGCAAATGTGGATATGAACAAATCCGTCCTTGCGATAGGCTTAACAAACCACCGGATAAACTCACTTGAAATTAAAAACATTTCATTTTTGCCGTATAATATACTAAAATCTTTTAATAAATTAAAAAAACAAGCACCTTATGATATTATTATAATCGACCCTCCCACTTTTCAAAAAGGAAGTTTTATTGCAAGTAAAGATTACGCAAAAATCATAAAAAAACTTCATCAACTCTCATATAAAAACACTACTCTTTTAGGGTGTATAAACGACCCTAAAATCACTAAAAAAGATTTTATAAGTTTAATCGAAGAAAATACGGAATTTAAAGTAAAAGAGGAGATAACTCCTCCAAAAGAATATAAAAATTCAACTCTTAAAAGTATTGTTTTTACTTCATACTGCAGGCGCTAGGTGCTCCGTTTACTCCGTAAATGGGCTGAATCATCTCATTTCCGGCCAAATCCTGCTGATGAACATAATCTATAAACTTAAGAAGTTCTTTTGCCGCTTTTTCAAAAGCTTTAGCGCTTTCGCTCTCAGGTCTTGATACTACAATAGGTTCTCCTTTATCTCCGCCTTCTCTAACCGCAGGTTCTATAGGAATTTTAGCCAAAATTTTAGTATCGTATTCTTCTGCCAGTTTTTCAGCAGCCCCGCTTCCGAAAATATCATATCTCTCACCACAGTTAGGACAAATAAATCCGCTCATATTCTCAATTACACCGGCAATTGGAATATGAAGCTGTTTAAACATATCCATACTTCTTTTAGCATCATCAACTGCAACCGTTTGAGGCGTCGTTACTGCAACTCCGGCAGTTACCGGTACCTGCTGAGCCATGGTCATCTGAGCGTCACCCGTCCCCGGAGGCATATCTATCACCAAAATATCCAAATCTCCCCAATCAACGTCTTCCATAAACTGCTGCAAGGCTTTTACAAGCATAGCACCTCTCCACATAAGGGCTTTACCTTCAGGGAGTAAATTCGCCATAGAAATAAACTTAACACCGTAGTTTTCAAAAGGTTTTACCTTATTGCCGACAACTTCCGGCTTTTTATCCTGCATTCCAAGCATTCTACTAACATTTGGTCCGTAAATATCCCCGTCAAGTATTCCTACTTTTTTACCTTCTTTTGCCAGTGCCAAAGCCAGATTAACAGCGGTTGTTGATTTTCCAACCCCTCCTTTTCCAGAGCTTACCATTACGAAAGATTTAACATTTGGCATTTTATTAACGCCTCTACTTGATGTTTCTCTCGGTTTTTTAGGTCTTATAATCTGAGTTGTAGCCTCAATGCCTATTTTTTTAAGCTCATCAACCGTTGCGTCATTTAGTTTCTGAGCCACCTCATCATCTGTTGAAGGAATTTGATAAGTAATAATCGCTTTTTTTCCGTCTTCACTTACTTCGATGTCTTTTACAAAACCAAAATCAACCACACTTTTTTTAAACCCAGGATAAATAACGTTTTTTAGGGCTTCATTAATTTTTTCTTTCACTAATTTCTCCTTATAAGATATTTTTATTGTTTATATAACTTTTTTTTATTTTTGTCAATACTTATTACACATTTTCCAGTTTTTGAGCGGATTCTTTTTTAAACTCTTCCCAGTTGAAATTTTCCATAGCTTCCTGAGTCACTTTATAAGAACAAAATTTCGGTCCGCACATAGAACAAAACTCGGCTTCTTTAAATACTTCCTGAGGAAGCGTTTCATCATGGTATTCCTTTGCTCTTTCCGGGTCAAGTGCTAGTTCAAACTGACGTTTCCAATCGAATTTGTATCTTGCATCACTCATCTCATCGTCAACTTTTCTGACCCCTGGTATTTTTCTTCCTATATCAGCCGCGTGAGCCGCAATCTTATAAGCCATCATCCCCTCTCTAACATCCTCTTCATTCGGAAGTCCAAGATGTTCTTTTGGAGTTACGTAACAAAGCATACTAACCCCTTGCCATGCAGCCATTGCGGCACCTATCGCGCTCCCTATATGGTCATAACCCGCTCCGATATCAAGTACCAAAGGACCTAATACATAAAAAGGAGCTTCATGACAGTAAATCTGTTCAAGTTTTACATTTCTTTCGATTTCGTTAATAGGCACATGTCCAGGGCCTTCTATCATTACCTGAACGTCTTTTTCCCAAGCTCTTTCAGTCAGTTCACCCAAAACTTTTAATTCTTCAAGCTGAGGCTTATCGCTGGCGTCATATAAACATCCGGGTCTAAGACTGTCTCCAAGTGACAAAGAAACATCATATCTTCTACAAATATCCAAAATATCGTCAAATATAGTATAAAAAGGATTTTCTTTATGGTGCTTTAACATCCAAGAAGCAGTCAAACTCCCTCCACGACTCACTATTCCCATTTTTCTTTTGGCGATTTCAGGCATATGTCTTAAAAGCAAACCTGCGTGAATAGTAAAATAACTGACTCCCTGACGTGCCTGTTTTTCAAGAACTCTTAAAATATCGTCATAAGTTAATTTTTCAACATCTCCAATTTCATCAATGATTTGATACATAGGAACCGTTCCGATAGGTACAGGAGAGGCTTTAATAATAGCTTCTCTAATCTCATCCATATTTTTCGCCCCCGCACTTAAATCCATAACGGTATCCGCTCCGTATTTTACAGCCGTTTGAAGCTTTCTCACTTCTTCTTCGATATCACTTGCTAAAGCTGAAGCTCCAATATTTGCGTTTACTTTTGTTTTCGTAACTCTTCCGATTGCCATAGGCTCAAGATGAGCATGATTGATATTTGCCGGAATAATAAGTCTTCCCCTTGCTACCTCGCTTCTTACAAATTCAGGTTCTAAATTTTCTTTTTTTGCCACATATTCCATCTCCTCGGTAACAATGCCTTTTTTAGCATAATACATCTGGGTTCTTACGCTGTCATTTTGGCGTTTTTTAATCCATTCTCTTCTCATAGACTTCCTTTTAAGATATGTTTTATCGGAATTTAACCAAAAAAACTTAAAATTGGCTTAAAAGCGTTATTAAAGTTTCGCTTTTTCACCTGGTTTATATTTATTTACAAATAGTAACATTTTTCTGTATAATTTCGTAACATTTTTACAAAAGGAAACAGTTTGAATATTGCTTTAATAGTACTAAGCGCAGGAAATTCCACAAGATTTGCCTATCCTGTAAAAAAACAGTGGATAAGAATCGGCAACACCCCTTTATGGAAATATGTAGCCGATAAATTCAACGACTTTTTCTCTTTTGAACAAACTGTGCTGACAGCAAATAAAGATGATGTAAGATTATATGAAAAACTTTGTGATTATACAATAGTCCCAGGAGATAAAGAAAGACAATTAAGCCTTAAAAACGCCTTAAAAAAGGTAAATACAGAATATGTAATGGTAACGGACGTAGCAAGAGCCTGCGTTCCTAAAGAAATTGTGTTAAAACTTATAAACAATCCTTCCGACTGCAGCGTCCCTTTTTTAAAACCGGTTGATACGGTGGTATACGAAAACCGGACGATAAACAGAGAAAAAGTAAAACTTATACAAACCCCTCAGCTTAGTAAAACGGATATATTAAAAAAGGCATTGGAAACGGATAAATTATTTACCGACGAAAGAGCCGCTATCGAAGCAATAGGAGGAAAAATAAAATATATACCAGGCTCGGAAGAAAGCAAAAAAATCACTTATTTTAAAGATTTAAATCTTCCATGTTTAAAACCTCCAAAAAAAACAATATTTACCGGAAACGGATACGATACACACAAATTTGAAAAAAATAAAAAAATGTTTTTAGGAGGAATTGAAATTGATACAGACTATGGATTTAAGGCCCACAGTGACGGAGACGTAGCGATACACGCCCTAATAGACGCTCTTTTAGGAGCCGCCGGATTTGGAGATATAGGAGAATTTTTTCCCGATAACGACGAGCGATATAAAAACGTCTCAAGTGTTAAACTCTTAAAAGAAGTTATAAATACGCTTACCTATACAGGATATGAAATAATAAACGCAGATATATCCATTATAGCCCAAAAACCGAGATTGAAAGAATATAAAACCAAAATACAAAGAAATTTAAGCAATATTTTAAAAGCACCCGTAAACATAAAAGCCACTACTAACGAAAAGATGGGATTTATCGGAAGAGGTGAAGGAATAGCGGTAATTGCCACGGCAAATTTAACATATAAGGACTGGTATGAAGATTATCATAGTAGAAAATGAACTCTACTTAGCTCAAAGCATTCAAAATAACCTAAGCGAAAAATTAAAAGCAAACTGCGAAATTTACGGCTCTTATAACGAAGTTATGGATAAAGAAGCAGATGTATTTATAGTAAATACAAATCTTCAAGGTCATTTAAATAATTTAATTACGGAAAAAAAAGATAAAATAATAATCCTCTTAGTCCCTTACGTAACATATGCAAACGTAACACACCCTATAGAAATAGGAGCAGATGATTATCTTCAAAAACCTTTTACGATAGAAGAGCTTATAAGAAAGATAAAACATTTAAAAGAATATTATTTAATAAAAGAAAAAGTAAAAAAACTTGAAAGTTTTATAGATTTTATACTAAAAGACATTGAACTTACTCTTCCTAAATACTCTTTTCCTATATTTATAAAATCATCACCTACAAAAACCATTGAAAAATTTATTTATGAAATAGCAAAAAAAGAAAACGCCCTTATTGAAATAGTAGATTTGGAAAAATTCAATAAAAAGAAATTTAACGATAAAAACAGAATATATTTTTGTTTGAATTATGAAAAAATTGAAGACGAAAAGATATTAAATTACATTTCCAAATATAAATCGGTTATACTTCTTCCTAAAAATTACGATAAAATTGAAAAATGTCTCGAAATAGAAGCAAATACGAAAAATTTTTTTGATGAAGAGATTTTAAGTATAGAAGAATATATAAAATTCATTATAAAAACCCATCAGCATAAATTCCCTGATACAGAACTTAGTAAAAAACTGGGAATAAGCAGAAAAAGTCTTTGGGAAAAAAGGAAAAAATATGGAATCTTCAAAAAAAAGTAAAATTTATATAGATAAAGAAGCCTGGATTACTCTTGCAATGGTACAGGCCGGACTTTTAAACCCTTTTGATAGATTAATGAATTCAAAAGAAGCTAAAACAGCCGACAGAGAAAAAAAATACAAAAACAAATCCGTTCCTTTTTCTTTTATTTTAGCTCCCGCCGGTAAAAAAAACGAAGAAATTTTAAAACTAAATCCAAAAAAAATCGACCTTTTTTGTGAAGGCAAAAAAGTCGGCGAAGTAGACGTCGAGGAAATTTATAAAATAGACCCGCTTGAGAGGGTAAAAATGATTTACGGCACCGCCGACGCCCAAAATTACCCTCAGGTTGCAAAAACGTTAAAAAGGCTTGGGAAATATGCTATAGCCGGGGATTTTTGGGTGGAAGACACCGGAATAAAAAAAAGAGTGGATTTTATAAAAGAGAAAATAAAAAATTTAGATTCGGTAGTGGGTATGACGATGCATGCCAAACCAATTCACAGAGTACACGAAAGAATTATGAGAATGGCCATAGAAAAAAACGATATTTTAATAGTATTTTTAATAAAAAATATTCAAGAAGACGAAATTCCCTATAAATTAAGATATGAAGCCTTAAACGAAATAATTACCAACTATTTCCCAAAAGATAAAATTTTAATAGTGCCTCTTCTTAACACATATATTTTTTCAGGAGTAAACGAAGCAATACTAGATGCTATGATTGCCAAAAATTTCGGCTGTAATAAATTTATTATGGGCCAAACCCATAAAGGGCTGGGAATTCATTATGAAGCCAATCATTTAAAAAGTATTTTTGACAGCATGGATTTGGATATTGAAGTGGAAACTATTAACGAATATGTTTACTGTGAAAAATGTAAAACCATCGTCAGCGTAAATTCCTGTCCTCACGGAAGTCATCACCATATAAGTTATCACAGCGATTCTATATTCGAGCTTATAAAAACCGGGCTTATGCCTCCTACTATTTTGATGAGAAAAGAAATAAGCGCAAAATACCTAGCTCATATTTTTCCAAACAGATTTAAAAACCTTCAAAAACTGTATTATGATATCTCCCCTAATAAAGGCCTTATCGAAGAAAGCAGTGATGAAGATTTTTATATAGCTTTAATGAAACTCTATCAGACAAGTTCTCTTACATAAAGGAAAAAAATGGCATCTTTTAAAGACAGATTCGATGCGGGAATTAAACTCGGAGAAGTAATAGATATCCCAAAAGATAGCGTAATTTTTGCTATTCCAAGAGGTGGAATACCTATAGGATATGCAATTTCACTTACAAAAAAAGTACCTATGGATATCGTAGTGGTAAGAAAACTTCCAATCCCTTTTAATCCGGAAGCGGGATTTGGAAGCATAACGATTGATGGAAAAGTCATTTTAAACCCTAATTTTGAATATCTTTTTTCTCAAATCCCTATAGACGCAATAGCCAGAGAAGTACTTGAAGAAGTAAAAAGAAGAGACTTTTTATACAGAAAACATGCACCTTACAAATCGCTTAAAGGAAAAACCGCAATAGTGGTAGATGACGGATTTGCCAGCGGTTATACGGCAATCGCAGCATATGAATTCTTAAAAAAACTAAATCCTGATAAAATTATAGCAATGGCGCCTGTGTGTCCAAACGATACAAAAAAACTGTTGGAAAATTATTTTGACAGCGTTTACTGTCTTATAGAAACAGATAAAAAACCTTTTGCCGTAGCAAGTTTTTATGAAGATTTTCATGATTTAAGAGATGAAGAAGTTTTAGAGATTATTAACGATTTAAAAGAAAAAAATTTATTATGGAGCGAATATGAAAAAAATTAACTGGTTTTTTTTAACGGGTTTTTACAGCGGTCTTTTACCAAAAGCGCCTGGGACATGGGGAAGCGCGGTTGGAGTTATCATTGCATATATCATAATTAAGTTTTTTCCAAATCCAAATCAAACCATTTTGATGTTAGCAGCTCTTTTTTTTGTAATGGGATACAAAATGGTTGAAGAATATGAAAAAAACGGCGGCATACATGATGACAAAAGAATAGTAATAGACGAAATAGCAGGTGTACTTATTACAGTAGGCCTGTTTGGAGATTTAAAACAGGATACGGAAATTAAGCTTCTTTTTGCATTTTTAGCTTTTAGGCTTTTTGATATATGGAAGCCTTCGATTATAGGAAAAATAGACCAAAAGGCAAAAGGGGGCTTAGGGGTTATGGGAGACGATGCATTAGCCGGAATTTTTGGGGGAATTCTTGCAGGAATTTTTTATATGGTATATTTAAAAGTTAAAACCATCGGAATATAAATATAAAAAAATGACAAAATTTAAGGCGTAGCGAAAATTCCGCCTTGACATTGTTTTACGCCTATCATAGGCTCGGCTTTATCTATAAGTTCCTCAAGCCCAAGTTCTACGGGGTTGCCTTTTAAATTAATTCTTATTTCAGTAATATAAAGATTCCCGTCTTTTCTTTTACAAACAAGTTGAAATTTTCTTCTATTTTTATCTCCAAACGCTCCTCCAAAAACAAATCTTATTCTTTGCAGAGAAACATATTGCCCCATATGCATTCTTACAAAACTTAAAAACTGACTTTCGTTAAACTGCTGGGTAAGTTTTATAGCCGTTAAAAAATACGTTTCCGCATCCGTCCCAAAACATGTTCCGTGTTTTTTCCATTCATGCTTTGCCAGATAATCGGCTGCTGGCATATATTTTTTTAACACTTTCCACATTAATGGAGAAAGATGAAATTTATATTTTGTAGAACAGTAATTTTTCTTTTTAGGCCAAAGACCATGAAGTACAAAATGAGACAACGAATAATCTCCCGGTTTTCTTAATCTACACGCTTTATCATTAGGATTGACTTTACAAAAACTGTTTTCCCAACTGAGAGCCAAAATATTTTTCGTTGAAACGGCATAAAGCAAACTTCCAACCAGCATTAATAAAGCCAAAAACTTTTTCATAAAATCTCCTTAATTTTTTCTATTTTTTCTATACTGTCGCGGATAAAATATTTTATCCCTTCACCTCCAAAAGCTCTATCAATTAACAAAATGTCATATTTTTTCAAAAAATACTCAATTTCTCTTGTTTTATTGTAATCCACCTCAAAAGTATACTCAAACACAGGAGCATAATCAATAAGCTCGGCGTTTTTTATGGCTTCTTTCGCTGCATCTCCGTAAGCTTTTACAAGTCCGCCCACTCCAAGTAAAATACCGCCGAAATATCTTACCGTAACAATACCAACGTTTATAATATTATTGCCTTCCAACACTTTAAGAGTGGGTTTGCCGCTGCTGCCTCTTGGCTCACCATCGTCACTGCTTCCCTCTACTATCTGATTGTATTCATTCAAATATCTAAAAGCCGTCACAAAATGATTTGCTTTTGGATGTCTTTTTTTGAGGTCTCTTAATGTTTCTTCAAAAGAAGAAAAAGGAACAAGGAAAGAATGAAATTTTGATTTTTTAACCTCTATACTTGCGGCCGATAAATCTTTTACTGTTTTCATTAATCAAAAAGTTTATTAATACTTTCGTTGTAGACTATTCTTCTGATAACCTCCGCAAACAGTTTTCCGGTTTTTAGTACTTTTATTTTTTTACACTCTTTATTAAACGGGATTGTATCGGTAATAATAAGTTCTTCCAAAACAGATTCTTTAATTCTATCAATTGCAGGACCGCTTAAAACCCCGTGAGTAGCAAAAGCCCTGACACTTGCGGCTCCTTTTTCCTTTAATGCTTTAGCCGCTTTTACCATAGTCCCTGCAGTATCTACCATATCATCTATTAAAATAACGTCTTTTCCTTTAACGTCCCCGATTATATTCATAACTTCACTCACATTAGCCTTTTCTCTTCTTTTATCCACTATTACCATATCAAGACCCAGCTTGCTTGCAAAATATCTAGCCCTTGCCACTCCTCCTATATCAGGGGAAGCTATAATCGGATTTTTAAGACCTTTTTCTTTAAAGTAATCAAAAAAAAGAATACTTCCGTAAAGATTATCCACAGGAATATCAAAAAATCCCTGAATCTGCCCTGCGTGTAAATCAATGGTAACAACCCTGTCAATTCCGGCTTTTTCCATCATATTGGCTACAAGTTTTGCAGTAATAGGAACTCTAGGAGCCGCTTTTCTGTCTTGTCTAGCATACCCGAAATAAGGAACTACCGCCGTAATACTTTTAGCACTCGCTCTTCTCATAGCATCGGTAATAATTAAAAGTTCCATTAAATTGTCATTTGCCGGAGCACATGTGGGTTGAATGATAAAACAATCTATCCCTCTTACACTCTCCCCTATCTGCACGTTAATTTCACCGTCGCTGAATCTGTTAACGGTAATTTTACTAAGAGGTCTGTCAAGATAATAAGCTATATCTTCCGCTACTTTAGGATTTGCCGTTCCGCTGAATAATTTAAACTTCATAATCTCTCCTTTGTTTTGTTAATGAAATGGTATCAAAATTATTTTAATCTATCTTTCCAATAACCAGGTTTTTTCTTTAAATGCATTATGGCCAAAACAATAATTTTTTTATCATTCACAAAATATATAATCCCAAAAGGAAACCTATTAACTAAACATCTTCTAATATCATCTTCTATAAGCTGAGAAGAAAAAGGGAATAATTTTAATCTTTTTAAGCTTTTATTAATTTCATTCAAAAACTTTAAACCCAATCCTTTTTGACACTCTTCATAATATAAAACAGACTCTTTTAATTCTTCCTCCGCTTTTGGATGAAAAAATATTTTCATTTAATTTCTTTTAAAATATTTTCCAAAATTTCTTTATCGCTTTTTAAATTTACATCAGAATTTAAAACTTCCTCTTTTCGGTTTTTTACTTCTTTAATCCATGCATTTTCAATTTCACTGTCAATATTGCAAATACTGTCTAAAAGTTTATCTATCAATTTTAATTTGATATCAACAGGCAACATTTCAGTTACACTAAATATTTCTTTAGTGTTTAACATCTGATATCCTTTTTTCTAATTATATCATTATCATCCGTTATACAACGAAAAACAAAAATTTAATATTAATTCACCTCTACACCCCGCTTTTTCCATTTTCCATTTTCCATTATTTCCCCCCTCTTATCCATCCTCCGCCCAAAAGCTTTTCACCTTCATAAAATACACATGCCTGCCCTTTTGCAACCCCAATTACAGGTTCTTTAAATTTTACGACGGCTTTTGTTTTAGTTTCCATTTTTACGACTGCCGGGAGTTTTGGCGCCCTGTATCTTACTTTTGCCTCACATTCAAAAATTTTATCCTCTATAAAAAGATTAACTCCTTTTAAAAACACCTGTTTTTTTTCCAAATCTTTTTTATCACCTACAATAAGCGTATTGCTTTTGGCATCTATCCCTATTACATAATGAGGCTTATGGGCTTTAAAAAGATGAAAACCTTTTCTCTGTCCGACGGTATAAAACGCATATCCCTTATGCACCCCTATCTTATGACCTCTTTTATTTATCACCTTTCCCTTTTTTTCGGGATTAAAATGAAGTTTTAACACATCTATATAACTATTATCTATAAAACAGATATCCTGAGATTCTTTTTGAGAGGCAAATTCCTCAAGGCCTATTTGCCTTGCTATCTCTTTTATTTCATCTTTTGTATATTCCCCAAGAGGAAATAATACTTTTGGTAATACCTCTTTTTTTATCCCAAACAAAAAATAACTCTGGTCTTTGCTTTTATCTTTTGCCTCATACAAAAATTTCCCGTCATTTCTTACATAATGCCCGGTTGCAGCCTTGTCACACCCGTATTTTTCCAAAAAATTCATAAAAATACCGAATTTTATTTTTGTATTGCACATTGCACAGGGATTTGGAGTCGCCCCTTCTTCATAGCTTTCTACAAAATATTCATACACTTCTTTTTTAAACTCTTCTTCCACATCTTCGACATAATACTTAAAACCTATAAGCTTTGAGAGTTTTTCTATTTTTTCCAGATTTTCCTTATGATTAACCCCACTGTGCATTTTCATATAAAGACCGATAACTTCATAACCCTGTTGTTTTAAAATATAAG
>NZ_JBMXVQ010000095.1:0-3599 GCF_053999135.1 Caminibacter sp. | reverse complement strand
GGAGACACCCTGAACCATTTCGAACCAGGAAGTTAAGCCCTACAGCGCTGATGATACTGCATCCTTACGGATGTGGGAAAGTAGGTCCCCGCTAGGATTTATAGTGTATACTCTTAATCTCTTGAATCTACATTAGTTAATCTTTACTTTAACCCTTAATATTCCGTCTTTAATCCTTTATTTATTCTAAAGAGTCTGGCACTTTTGCTTCATTTCTTTTAATCGCTACTGATATATTTGCTCTTTTTAGCTTTTACGAAATGTTAAAAATTTGCACTCTTGTTAAGCGTATTTACCCAGTATCGAAATGCAAGGTTGTTTCATGCTAAACTACAAAGATAAAAATATGACAGCTTCGAGCTCCTTTTTGCTTACGCATCACTCAAATTTTGCTAAAAAGTGCTAACGGGTAAACGCACTTAATTTAGGGCAAAATTTTCGTTAAAATCCGCAACGCTGTCATATTTTTACTTTTTCGTTATTTACATTTTTTCAGCATAAAACAACACTGTCCGATGTAATTAGTGTCTTGTTTTTTATTGTATAATTCTTTTAAAATAAAAATAAGAAGGGTGTTTATGGCTAATGTATTAATAGCATTGTATGGTATATATGTATTTGCTAAGATTTTACTTGAGATAAAAGAAGTTTTATTTATTAAAAATGAATTTTATAAAGGTCCTGTCTTATTGAATTTTGAAGATTTTAAAACAGCTGCCATTTATTCTATTTATAAACATACTATAGAAATTTTTAACTCTTTAATTTCTCTTTTTTTAGTAGTCTTTTGGTTAAGCGGAGGACTTTTTATTGTTAATTATCTTTTATATGATGGTACTTTAGTGAGTGAGCTTTATATTCTTTTAGCTTTTTTTACTATAAATTATCTGTTAACTCTTCCTATACATATTTGGGAGAAACATATTGATAAAAAATTTGGTTTTAATGTTGCTCCTTGGAAAATATTTTTTGTTGATGAATTAAAAAAAATAATTTTATTTTTAGTTTTTGGGGGAGCTTTTTTTGCCGGTCTTATCTATTTTATAGAAAATTTTGAATATTGGTGGTTAATAGGTTTTTTATTTACTTTTGGCGTTGTTGTGTTGATAAATATTTTGTATCCTTTTTTTGCTTCTTGGTTTAATAAATTCGAACCTTTAAAAAATGATAAGCTTAAAGAATCGATTGAAGAGATGATGGAAAAAGTTGGTTTTAAAAGTAGCGGTATATATGTAATGGATGCTAGTAAAAGAGATACTAGATTAAATGCTTATTTTGCTGGATTTGGGAAAACAAAAAGAGTGGTTTTATTTGATACTCTTTTAAATAAACTTAACGATAAGGAAATATTGGCTGTTTTAGGACATGAACTTGGTCATTTTAAACATAAAGATTTATTAAAAAATATTTCGGTTTTAGGGATAGTACTTTTTATTATATTTTTTATTTTCGGACATTTGTCTGACAGTTTGTTTGAGGCGTTAAAAATTCCTAAAAACGGTGTTAATATAATTATTTTAGCGCTTTTATTTAGTGATATGATAATATTTTTAATGCAACCTGTTGTTAATCTTATCAGTAGACATAATGAATTTGAAGCGGATAAAATGGGGGCTGAGCTGGTTAGCAAAAAAGATTTAACCAGTGCTTTAAAAAAACTTGTAAAAGAAAATAAATATTTTCCAAAAGTCAGTAAACTTTATTCTTTTATTTATTATTCTCATCCTCCTATTTTAGAAAGGTTAGAGAAATTAAAAGAGAGAGAATAAAAACGGTTAATAAAACGGCAAAAAATTTGGTGAGTATTATTGCCAATTCTTTTTTGCCAAAAAACCATACGATACTTAATTTAAAAAGAGAATTTGAAATACTGGCTATAGATATTCCTATTGCTGCATTTATTAGCGATATTTTGTTTTTTGCAAGTGAGGAGAGAGAAAGAGTTATGGCGTCAACATCGGTAAGTCCTGAGATTAATGAGATAAGATAAATTCCGGTATTTCCATAGTTTGTTCCTATATAGTAAGTTAAAGCGTATATGATGGCAAAAATAACGGCGAATTTTATAGCTTCTTCGATTTCTAACGGATTTTTTTCTATAAGAGTTGTGTTTATTTTTTCATTTGGGGACTTTTTGTAAAGTCTGTAAGAAATTACCACTCCTATAAAAGTGGTAAATAAATATGAAAAGGCTAAAATATAGGCAAGTTGTTTATTTATCAATAACGTTTCAATATAAACTCTTGCAAACATTATGGTATTGGCTATGGCAATTGCAGAAGCATAGGTATATACGGCTGTCTTGTGTTGTAATTTAGAATATAATTTACTAAGAGAATATGTAACAGCGGTACTGCTAACAAATCCTCCCGCCGCCCCTGTTAATATTATTCCGTATTTTTCTCCGAAAAGTTTTATTCCCAAATATCCTATAAATGATAATGAAGCTATAATTATTGCCATAAGCCAGGTTTTATGAGGATTTACGTAATAAATCATTTTATCCGGAAGATAGGGCAGGATTAAAAAACTCATTCCAAGAAGTAAAATAGCGGCATTTATATCTTTTGATGAAAGTTTTGATTCGAGATTTTTTAATGTTGTTTTTATATTAAGAAGTAAAACTATTATAGTGGCGATAATTATTGCACTTAAAATTTCTTTGTTATAAATTAAAACTCCTATAATAAATGCTATTAAAGCGCTAACATGTGTGGTAGTTCCTTGTTTGTGATAATGAAACACTTTTAAAAAATAAGCTATACTAACTAAAGTAATAACTCCAAAGAAACTGACATATATAAAATTATTATAAAAATTTTCCATATAACCGCTTAAAAAACCTAAAAGAGATATTAAAGCAAAGGTTCTGCTTCCTGCAAACCCTTTTTCATTTTCTTCTTTAAACGATATGTTTCTTTCAAGACCTATTAAAAAACCGAGCGCTATGGTTATAAATACTGATTTTAACGTTTCGATATCCATTTTTTTCTCCTTTTAAAAATTATAGCTAATTTTTTTTGATAAAATTATGTAAAAAAAGGGCGGAATTTGAGAAAAGCCATAGCATTTACAGGTCCTAGCAATTCTGGTAAAACTACTTTAATAGAAAAAGTTGCTAAAAAACTTATAAGCAGTTATAAAATTGCAATTATTAAAAATGACCCGAGTGACAAAGCTCAGTTTGACAGAGAAGGAAAAGATAGTTATAAATTTTTTCAAACGGGTGCTGAAGTTGTGGTGACTTCTCCTACTCGTACTACATACTTTTCCCATCGTCAAAAATCTTTGGATGAAATAGTCGATATGATTAAAGATTTTGACATTTTACTTGTGGAAGGATTGAAATATCTGCCTCTTCCTCGTTTGGCGGTATTTAGGGGAGATATAGATGAGAGTTATTTTAGATACATAAAGGCCGTAGCTGTGGATGATACGGTTGATAAAAGTAAAATTCCTTCTTATATTGAAATACTTGATTTGAACAATATTGATGAAATAATAGACTGGGTTTTGAAAAACGCACAGGATATATAAAGGAGAAAAGATGACTGAAATTATAAAAGCGATTGAAAATACCGCTAAAGAGATTTATGAAT
>NZ_JBMXVQ010000094.1:0-13526 GCF_053999135.1 Caminibacter sp. | reverse complement strand
TTTAAACCATGGGGATGGGTTATAGGAACGGGAACTTATCTTCAGGATATGTATAATACTATCGAAAAAATGAAACAGGATGCTAAAAAAGAAGTTTTAAATGCGATATTAGAAATAGTGGGTATTAATATAATTCTGATTGCAATTATTGTATTTATCAGTTATTTTGTAAGCAACAGATACATAATCGAGCCTCTTCAGAAAATAGAAAAAGGTCTTGTTGAATTTTTTGAATTTTTATCAAGAAAAAGAAATGATTTCAGTAAAATAGATGTTGATACAAAAGATGAAATCGGACAGATGGCGCAGTTGATAAACGAAAGCATTGAAAATGTCCATAAAAATATTGAAGAGGAAAAAGCACTCGTAAATAATTCCATTCAAATAGCAAACAGGGTAAAAGACGGATATCTGGATAAAAGAATTACGTTAAATACCAGTAATCCCGAACTTAATAAACTGAAAATTGCGCTTAATCAGATGCTTGACGTTTTAAATCAGAAAATCGGTACCGATTTAAACGAAATTCACAGAGTTTTAGAAAGATATGCCAATTATGATTTCAGCGCTAAAATTGAAAAGCCTGTGGGTGAAGTCGAAAAAATGATTAACGAACTTAGAAACGTTATAGCTACAATGATTAAAATAAGTATTCAAAATTCAGAAGAACTTGATGAGGTTAGCAGTAAATTAAGCAAAGATGTGGAATCTTTAGACGGGTCTATGAGAGAGTTAAAATCTTTAATAGATAGAATTACAAATTTAGTTGAAAGTACGACAGTCGGTCTTAATGAGAATTCACAAAAAGCTCATATGGTTGCCTCACAGGCAGAAGAAATTCAAAATGTAGTATCCGTTATTAGAGAAATTGCAGACCAGACAAATCTCTTAGCTCTTAATGCCGCAATAGAAGCTGCAAGGGCCGGTGAGCACGGAAGGGGATTTGCCGTAGTTGCGGATGAGGTCAGAAAACTGGCTGAGAGAACTCAAAAATCCTTAGCCGAAATCGATACGACGATACATACGCTTGTACAGTCAATAAGCGAAATTGTAAATAACATTGAAGAAAACACAGAAGAAATTAACAAGATTAATGATTCTATGAAAGAAATAGAGGAGATAGATAATAAAAATATGGAAATTGTAAAAGAACTTTCAGAAACAAGCGAGGAAATAAAAGAAATTTCCAATAAAATTAAAAAAGAAATCTCCAATAAAAAAATATAAACTTTTATGATACAATTCGCTTTAAAAAGGCGAATTGTTGAGTCTTAATTATAAAGAAAATAATCTTAAAAATGTTTTACACGGTTTTTTTCTGGCAATAGCTATGACTATAGCCGAACCTTCCACCATTTTGCCTCTTATTGTACATCACTTTAGCGAGAGCGTGGTGCTTGTTGGGGTTTTTGCCTCTCTTTTAAGAGGAGGGGCCATTGCCGTTCAGCTTTTTGCCGCTTTTTATGCTCAGGGATATAAAAAGGTAATGCCTTATTTAAAAAGGGTTTTTTTGGCAAGATTTCTTTCATGGTTTGCAATAGGTCTTGCTATTTTGCTTATAGGGGATAAAAATCCGGCGTTAACGCTGTGGATATTTGGAATAGGGCTTTTTATTTTCTCTTTTTCCGCAGGATTTGGAAGTATATATTTTAGCGAGATAATTGCTAAAGTTTTTAATAAAGAAGAGCGCGGAAAATCTATGGCTAACAGACAGTTTTTTGCCGCAATAGGTTCAATAATAAGCGGCGGGATTGCAGGATGGGTTTTAGCGACTTTTGAGCCTCCTGAAAGTTACGCATATCTTTTTATGATTAGTTCTTTTTTACTGGGTCTTGGGCTTTGGGCTTTTTCAACGATAAAAGAACCGGTAAAAGAAAACGTGAGAATTAAAGAAAAAAGCTTTTTGGAATTTTTGAAAAACGCTTTTAAATTTTTAAAAGAAGATAAAGCCCTTCAGATTCAGATATTAACTATACTTTTCAGTTATTCGTTTTTGTTCGCATTTCCTTTTGTAATTCTAAAAGCAAATCAGACAATTCATCTTACAGGATGGCTTGTGGGTGGATTTGTAACCGTACAGATGATAGGTGCGTTGCTTGGAAATCTTGTTTGGAAAAAACTGGCGCCTAAATATAAACTCATAATTATATTGGCTTATATTTCTATGATATTGGCTTTTATTGCAGCTTATTTTGCTTCAAATTCATGGCAATACGCCCTTGTGTTTTTTTTAATAGGATTGGCAATGGACGGGTTTAAGATAGCCGGTATGAATCTTTTATTTGAAATAGCGCCAGAAGACAAAAGACCGATTTATGTAGCGTTACAAAACAATCTGACATCAATAGGACTCTTTTTTGCAATTCCCGGAGGGTTTATATTAAGAGCTTTCGGTTATGACGTATTATATTTATTTACAATTTTTATGCTGCTTGTAGGACTTTTTTTTGCTACAAAATTAAAGGCTGAATAGTGGAAAATATTGTTAACTGGATAGTTGAAAGTATAGGAAGTCTTGGATATTTAGGAATATTTTTAATGATGTTTTTGGAGAGCAGTTTTTTTCCTTTTCCTAGCGAAGTGGTTATGGTACCGGCGGGTTATTTGGCAAGCAAAGGTGAGATGAATTTGATAGCAGCGATTATCTGTGCAATAGCTGGAAGTGTGGCGGGGGCATGGTTTAATTACTTAATAGCTTATAAATGGGGAAGGGCGGCACTGTTGAGATTTTTAAAAGAGCATCATCTTGAAAAACTTGAAAAATTTTTTGACCGTCACGGGGAAATATCTACATTTAACGGAAGATTGATTCCGGGAATTCGCCAATATATTTCTTTTCCTGCCGGACTTGCTAAAATGCATCCTGTAAAGTTTACCCTTTTTACTGCGTTAGGTGCCGGTATTTGGGTAAGCATTCTTGCACTTTTAGGGTATTTTATAGGAGAAAACAGCGAACTTATACATAAATATGTAAAAGAAATAACAATATCCACTTTAATATTGCTAAGTATTATTACTTTTATTTATTTAAAACTTAAAAAGTAGGGAGGGGATTATTCCCATCCCCATCCTCTGCCGCGGCCAAACCCTCTGCCATATCCTCTTCCCATACCTCTACCGTATCCAAAACCTCTGCCGAGACCTCTACCGCGACCATATCCTAATCCTCTGCCGTATCCTCTACCGTATCCAAAACCTCTTTTTCTCATTTCGTATCCTCCTTCATAATTTACAGGATGTGTAAAATCTTCAAAATTTTCAAGTACTTTTTCAATATCTTTTTCATCTGTTTCAACAGCCTGAATACCTTCAAATTCCAAATTTCTTATCATTCCTTCTCCAAAATCTCTTGCTACGAATATATCAGCGCCCGCTTCTTTAAGTAAAGGCGGTATTACTCTTCCCGTGCCTAAACCTCTTTGGCCTTCAGGAAGATTTTTTAGGTTGATGTTTTCTTCCTGTATTCTTTCAAGAACAGGATTTTGAATATAAAATTTTTCACCTGTTTGAGTATCTACTATTAAAAACCCTTTTGCCAAACCGATGTGGTTTGCTATTGTTTTTTGATTGTTTGTTGGAAATGCTATTCTCATTTTTCCCTCCTTAAAAGTTGTTTATTCTTCGATTTCTATTATTTTTCCGTGCATCAGGGCATCTGCTATTTTTGTCCTGGCGTTTTTAAGAATGCGGCTTATTGTCGGGCGCGATACACCCATTTCCTTTGCCACATCCTCTTGATAAAGTCCTTCAAAATCCATAAGTCTTATAGCTTCCATCTCGTCTTTTGTTAAAAAGACTCTTTCAAGAGAATGAGATGGGATACCGCATGGTTTAAAACATATATGATTAAAGTTTCCTCTTATTCTTCTTCTAATTCTTCTTGGCATTCGAACTCCTTGACATATGTTCAATGCAATTATATCACTTTTATGAACATATGTCAATATATTTCGTTTTTACGATAAATTTAAGTAAAATATAAAACAAAAATTTAGTTATAATTTTTATTTATAATTATAATAATTAAAACTTATTTGTGTTATACTTCGAAAAAATTAAGGAGAGGCTATGGAGAGAAGCCTAAAATATTTTCCCGTTCAACTGTTTGCGGTAATTATGGGAATGTCGGGACTTACTATTGCTTTTGCTAAAGCATACCATTTTTTAAATTTTCCGTATTGGCCTTATTTAATTTTGCTTTTTATTGATGTTGTTCTTTTTTTTGTTATATTCAGTACGTATATAATAAAATGGATAAAATATCCCGATGCCGTAAAAAAAGAATTTTCACATCCGATCAAAAGTTCTTTTGGTGCGGCTATTTCAATTAGTTTCTTGCTTGTTTCCATTGCAATAAGCGATTTTGCACCGCCTGTATCCGTTACTTTTTGGTTTATAGGGGCCGTTTTTCATCTGTTTTTTACATATAAAGTAATAAAATTTTGGATAGAACATGACAAGCTTGAAGTTAAACATATAAATCCTGCCTGGTTTATCCCTATTGTTGGTAACGTATTGGTGCCTGTAGTGGGTGTTGATGTTTGTGATGAAGTGGTAAATCATTTTTATTTCAGTATCGGTATTTTCTTTTGGATAGTATTATTTACGATAGTAATGTACAGGATGATATTTCATTTACCTCTTGGTAAAAGACTTATACCTACGTTTTTTATTCTTATAGCACCCCCGGCTGTAGGATTTATCAGTTATTTTAGAATAACTTTTGGTGTAGTTGACTTTTTTAGTCTCTTTTTATATTTAATAGCATTTTTTATTCTGTTTTTACTGCTTATTATGCTTAAAAATTTTCTTAAATTACAGTTTTTTATATCATGGTGGGCATATACGTTCCCATTGGCTGCAATAACAATAGCGACTATCCTAATGGATAGTGTATATCATAAGTGGTTTATAAAAGCATTTGCTCTGTTTTTATTAGCTTTAACAACCGTGGTGGTGGGATATGTGAGTTATAAAACATATCTTGCCATCAAAAATCAAAAAATCTGTGTACCTGAGGAGGAATAAAATGAATAAAAGAAGTTTAATCGGTGGAATAATTTTGGGATTTGTTGTGGCAGTTTTTATAATTCCTTTAATGTTTAAAATTGCAGCTGAAGATATGCTGTTTAAACAGGTAAAAAGTCCGTATGATTTTGAGAAAACCGTTCAGGTTTTAGTAAACAGAATCAATAAACAGCCCGGATGGCATATAGTTAGCGTAATTAATCAAGAAGAAGAAATAAAAAAATACGGAGGACCGGATGTTGGTCCTGTAAAAATTATAAAATTCTGTAACGCAAAATATGCGGGAGAGATGTTAAAAGATGATAGAACAAAATTTATGGCTGTTAAAATGCCTCTAAGCATTGCCGTATATGAAGACAGCATGGGAAGAGTTTATATTTCTCTTATGAACGGATATCTTTTGACCAGAATGCTAAGCTTAACGCCTGAATCAAAAATTATGGAAAAAGTTGTTAGGGATATTCAAAATATTTTAAGTTTTGTTCATTTTAGATATTCTATATTTTAAAGGATTTAAATGGCTAAAAAAGTATTGATTTTAGGGGGTGGATTTGCCGCTCTTGAGAGTGCAATCTGGCTGAAAAAATACGGTTTTGACGTAACGGTTGTAACGAATAGAGAATATATGTACATATATCCTATCTCTATTTGGATACCTACGGGTGAATACAAGTTTGAAGACTGCATAATTGACTGGGAAGAACTCAGCCGTGTTCATGGGTTTGAAGTAAAATTTAATAAAGTTAAAAAAATCGACATTAAAAATAAAAAAGTAGAATGCGAAAATGAAAAATCAAGATGTGATTTTGATTATTTAATTATTGCAATAGGCTCAGATAAAGTAAAACACAAAGGAAGTGAGCATTTTCTTTCAATCTGCGGCGCTCCTGAGGAGTCCTTAAAAATAAAAGAAAAACTTGACGAGCTTATAAAAAGAGGAAATGGAAAATTGGCATTCGGGTTTGGCGGAAATCCAAAAGACCCGAGCAACGTAAGAGGCGGTCCTGCTTTTGAAGTAATGTTTAATATTCATCATAAATTAAAAAAATTAGGACTTAGGGATAAATTTGAGATTACTTTTTTTGCTCCTATGCCAAAGCCCGGGGCTAGAATGGGACAAAAAGCCCTTGAAATTATGGATAAGTGGTTTGATAGATTAAATATTAAACAAATTAAAGGTAAAAAAATTACCGAATTTGTAGAAGACGGCGTGATTTTTGAAGACGGAAGCAAGCTTGAGAGTGATTTGACTATGTTTATCCCGGCTGGTAACGGGCCTGAACTTTTTAAAGATACCGGGCTTCCGTTAAATGAAGCAGGATTTATCAAAATTAACGAATACTGCGAAGTTATGCATGATTTTGATGAAACAAGTTCTGATAAATTTCCTATTTTTGCTATAGGTGACAGTGCGGCAATAGACGGACCGGATTGGAGGGCAAAACAGGGGCATTTAGCTGAAGTAATGGCAAGAGTTACGGCATATAATATCAAAATGATGGAAGAAGGAAAAGAAGCCAGAAAAGAGTATATCTCTCATATTAATATCTTATGTCTGATGGATAGCGGGGACGGAGCGGCCTTTGTATACAGAGACAACAAAAGAGCAATATTAATACCTCTTCCGATTATCGGACACTGGATGAAAAAAGGTTGGGGCTGGTATTTTAAAAACTCCAAACTTAATAAAATCCCAAGAATCCCCGGAATGTAATCAGATTTCCAGCTCCTTTTTTAGTTTATTGCTGGCAACTGTTGCTTTGTCTTGTAGGAATATGTCGGTAATGGTGTTTGTATAATTTGAAGGTTCTATATTTATTTCGATGATTTTTGCTCCGTTTTGTTTGGCAAGTATTGGTAATTGGCTTGCGGGCATAATTTCTCCCGTGGTACCAATAACTATAAGACAATCGGCATTTTCGCATAATCTTATAGATTCTTCAAAAGCTTTAGGAGGAATTGGCTCTCCGAAAAATACGAAGTCCGGTTTTAATATTCCCTGACATTCAGGACATAAAGGAGGTAAATTTTCAAGAGAAATTGAATCCGAAGGAAATTTTCTTTTGCAGTCGATACATTCCATTTGACTTGCCGTGCCGTGAAATTCTATTACATTTTTACTTCCCGCTTTTTGATGTAGATTGTCGATATTTTGGGTGATTACACCTCTTAATTTGCCGATTTTTTCAAGCCAGGCTAAAAATTTATGAGCGTCGTTTGGCTGCGTGTTTCCCATATAATCATAAAAAATCTCTTTTATATATTTCCAGCTTTCAGAGGGATTTTGTATAAAAAAGTTAATATCCAAGATTTTAGGGTCGTATTTGCTCCAAAGTCCTGTAGGACCTCTAAAGGGCGGTATTCCACTTTCCACAGATATACCTGCACCCGTAAAAGCTACCGGGAATTTTGAGTTTTTTATAATATCGGCGGCTTTTTTATAATTGTTAATTTCCATACTTTTCCTTTATTTCCTCTAAAACTTTTTTAATATCTTTTTTATCTGTTATATAAGTTTTGATTTTGTATAAATCCAAATTTCCAAGCATTCCCTCTCCAAAAAATTTTGCAACAAAAAGTTCAACGTTTAATTCTTTTAATTTTTTAGGTAAAAATTGTCCTATTCCAAGACCATGTTCTCCACATTCTCCTGATAGTTTCTCTTTTTTATTTATGATTTTTTTTATTCGTTCATTTTCTATAAATTTCTTTAGGTCTGTTTGCGTGTCTATAATTAAAAATCCTTTAGCCAGTCCAATTTTTGGAGCTATGTTTTTTTGGTCGTTGGTAGGAAATACTACTTTCATAAATTCTCCTTAAAATTAATTAAAAATTATACTATTTTTTTTAATTTAAGATATAATTTTCATAAAAAGGAGAGAATATGTTTAAAGAACTTATTAAGAAAATTACCGAGTGGGCATTGGAAAAAGAAGAAGAAGCGGCAAAAAAGTGCGCCATACCTTTAGAAGAAGTTGAAAAGCAGTTAAAAATTCTTCAAGAAAAAAGAGATGAACTTAAAAAGAAATGTGAAGAGCAGCTAAATGAATTGGAACAACTTATTAAAAGAGTTGAAAAAATTAAAGAACTTGAACTTAAAAGATGTCAATTAAAAGAGCAAAATGAAGAGAAAAAAGAAAATTAATCTTTTTTCTCACATAATTTCTTATTCATTTTGAAAATTTTTTTAACTTTTTTTAAATCTTTTTCTTTTGAGTAAATATGTTTTAACATCAGTTTTTGACAGTTATTGTTTAAATCAATATCAAATTCTTTAAAAAACTCTTTATAATCCGACAGTTTCTTTTTAGCCTGCATATAATAAATCAGATGGGAAAGTGCTAAGAAAAAAAGACTTCCAAAAAAGAAAACTATTGAAAATACCTTTATATCAAAAATATATCCGTTAGCCTGATAAGAAATAATTATTAAAATTGCTAAAGCGAATAGGGTAGTACCTATAAAATAACTTTTTTGAGAAGTAATAATAAATAAATAATTATCCATATTTTTTTCTATTTTAGTTGCAGAGTATAAATTATATACTGCCATTAAAGTCAAAATAATTCCAACAAAAATCATTCCGTAATATAAAATCATGTTATCTCTTTGAATTCTTCATTATATTCCCTTTGAGAATTAGTGAAAACTTTAGCAGCTATTTCTCCTGTATAATCATCAGGTGTGGCCCCGATTCCTCCATAACAGAAAAGATATGAGTTTTTGGTGTTTTTGATTAAATTAAATGCATCTTCCATAAGTTTAGGATTGTTTTTTATGATAAAAGAGGCAAAAAGTTCGTAGCCTCTTTGCAAGAGAAGGTTTTTTAAAAATTCAAAATGTTTATCTTTTCGTCTGTTTTGTAAAATTTCGCTGCCTATAATGATTTGAAAAATTTTTTTCATTAAACTCCTGCTTTTTCTTTAATTACTTTTTCCATTTCATCTACTATTTCTTCAATTGTTCTCTCACCGTTTATTTTAATAAGTTTTCCCTGAGATTCGTAAAATTTTTCTATATCAGCCAAAGGTTCTAAATATACTTTCATTCTGTTGTTGAACACTTCGACGTTATCATCAGCACCTCTTGCTCTGCCAAGAACCCTGTCTTTTGCCACCTCTTCGCTAACTTCTACTTCTATTACGCTTACCAGTTCAATATCATCACTGTTTTTTAACATCTCATCAAGGGCTTTCATCTGTTCTACACTTCTTGGGAATCCGTCTATTAATACGATAGGTTTGTCAGCTTTTTCAATAGCGCTTTTAATTGTGTTAATAACAATCTCAAGAGGAACAAGCTTTCCGTTGTCGATATAACTTTTTATTTCTTTTCCAAGATCGCTTCCGCTTGCAACTTCGGCTCTTAGTAAATCTCCTGTTGAATAATGAACTACCAAATCAGGATTTCTTTCAGCAATAAGCTGGGCATCTGTAGTTTTTCCACTTCCAGGTGCACCTATAATTAAAAATAGTTTTTTCTTCATTGTATCTCCTTTTTTTATAAGATTGGACATTCAAATTTTTTTACATAAATTTTTTTTGCCATTCCACGTCCTATGGCTAATTTTCTTCCGTCTACGTCTATTTCCAAAGGACCGAAAAAGGATTTGTTGATAATTTGTCCTAACTGTCCTTTGTGTATTCCTAAATCTTGAAGTCTTTGTCTAAAATTTTTACAGCTTTCATCAAAACCTACTATTTTAAACACGTCGTTTTTTTTTAAGTCTATTAATCTTTTATTCATTATCCGCTTTTGGTTTTTTAACTCTTATGTGTAATTCTTTTAATTGAGATTTGTCAACTTCTCCAGGTGCCCCGGTAAGCAGACACTGGGCTTTTTGAGTTTTAGGGAATGCTATTACGTCTCTGATATTGTCGGTCTTTCTCATAAGCATAATTACCCTGTCAAGACCAAGAGCAAATCCTCCATGAGGTGGTGCTCCGAATTTTAAAGCGTCAAGCAGGAATCCGAATTTCTCCCTTGCGTCCATTTCATCAATTCCAAGAAGTTTAAATACTTTTTCCTGGATTTCTTCTTTATGTATCCTGATACTTCCTCCTCCTATTTCATATCCGTTACATACCAAATCGTATGCGATTGACTGAATATCTTCAAAATTTTCTTCATCCCATGTATCCATATCAGGCATAGTAAACGGATGGTGTAGAGGAGTTGGATTTCCGTTTTCGTCTTTTTCAAACATAGGAAAATCCACTACCCATACGAATTTATATTCGTTTTCATTAATTAATCCCATATCTTTTGCTATTTTTTGTCTAAGTCTTCCCATGTAATCAAGAACAGTTTTTTTATCTCCCGCACCGAAGAAAATTATATCTCCAACTTCTGGTTTTAATTTTTCTAACATTTTATTTAACGATTCTTCGCTCATGAATTTAAGAATAGGGCCTTTTAGTCCTTCTTCTTTTACCTGAATATAAGCAAGCCCTTTTGCTCCAAATTTTCGTACGAAGTTTTCAAGCTCTTTTAATTTTTTTCTAGAATAAAAATTATCTCCTCCCGGAACTTTCAGCGCTTTAAAGCGGTTGTTTTTTTTATCTTTAGCAATTTCAGCAAAAATTTCATTGTTTGAATCGACAAATTCGTCAATAACATCCACCATTGCCAAATCGTATCTTAAATCAGGCTTGTCGCTTCCGTATTTTTCCATGGCTTCGTTATAAGAAATTCTTTCAATCGGTAAATTTACTTTAATTCCAGCCACTTCAAATGCTTCTTTTATCATGCCTTCTATAGCTTCTATTACGTCGTCTTCTTCTACGAAACTCATTTCAACATCCACCTGAGTAAATTCAGGCTGTCTGTCGGCTCTTAAGTCTTCATCTCTGAAACATTTAGCGATTTGATAATATTTGTCAAAACCTGCCACCATTAGAATTTGTTTAAAAAGCTGAGGAGATTGAGGAAGTGCGTAAAATTCCCCGGGATGAATTCTACTCGGTACCAGATAATCTCTTGCTCCTTCTGGAGTGGATTTTGTAAGAATCGGAGTTTCTACATCGATAAATCCGTGTTTATCAAAATAGTCTCTGATGGCTTTTGTTACTTTGCTTCTTAATATAAAAGTATCGAGCATATCTTTATCTCTTAGGTCTAAATATCTGTATTTAAGTCTAAGTTCTTCATTTACGGATTTATCGCCGATTTGAAAAGGAAGGGTTTCGCTTGTATTTTCTATTTCGATTTTATCCGCAACCACTTCAATTTTCCCCGTTTTTAGTTTTGGATTTTCAAGTCCTTCGCCTCTGAGTCTGACTTTTCCTTTTACTTTAATTACGTATTCGTCTTTTACTTTTTCCGCAATTTCATGTGCTTTTTTGCTGTCCGCCGGGTCGGCAACTACCTGAATTTTCCCGCTTCTGTCTCTTAGGTCTATAAAAATAACGCCTCCGTGGTCTCTGTGGGAATTTACCCATCCTACAAGTTCCACTTCTTCGCCGACGTTTAGTTCGTTAAGTTCCGCACAGTAATGGCTTCTCATTTATTTCCTTTTTTGGTCGCAATTATATCAAATATGTGATAAAATTATTGAAAAAAGAGTTTAAAATGAAATTCTACGTAATATCTGGCGTGGTTTTATTAAATCTTTTATCTCCGTTGATAGCTAAAAGTATAAAATTTTTTTTGTTTAAAAAAAGAAGAAATATATTTTTAAGGCTTTTGTATTCAAGGGTTTTTAAAATAGGTATTCCTCTTTTGCTTCTTATAGATATAAACACTTTTTTTTGGGTATTGGGAATAGAAAAGGAAAAAATAAAATTTTTTTTAAATTCAGTTTTAATAGCATGGCTTTTTTATGAAGTAGTCAAATATTTTATCTATACGGCAATAACCATTAAAATATCCAAAAAAGAATCCGTTAGAAGAGAGCTTTTTTTTATGGCCATAAATCTTACGAAAATTTTTATTGCAATAGTATTGATAGCCGTTATTCTCTCATATTTTGGAGTTGATATTACTGCTATCATAACTTCTTTGGGTATCGGCGGTGTTATTATAGGACTTGCGGCAAAAGAAACTCTTAGCAATTTTTTTGATTCTATACGAATTATCAGCGAAGATGCTTTTCATGTCGGAGATTGGATTGAAACAAAAGATTTTGAAGGATTTGTAACGGAAATAGGCCTTACTGCAACTCAAATAAGAACGTTTGACAATGCACTTATTGTCATTCCAAATTCAAAACTTGCAAATGAATGGATAAAAAACTGGTCTAGAAGAATGATAGGACGTAGGATAAAATTTTGGATAAAATTAAAATATTCCACCGATATTGTCGAAATTAAAAGAGTAATAAAAGAAATAAAAGACATGCTTGAACATCATCCAATGATTGTTACCGATAATAAAATAAGAAGTAGGCTTAGAAAAAGAATGCAAAAAAACGCTCTTTTTTCACTCGAAGATAAATACGGGGTTAGAAAAACTCTGCTTGTTTATTTGGACAGGTTTGACGAATATTCAATGGATATTTTAATATATGCTTTTTCTATAACGATAGATTGGGAAGAGTGGCTTAAGGTAAAACAGGACGTAATGCTTAAGATTTTGGAAATTATAAAAAATTCCAATCTCGAACTTGCCTATCCTACCAGTATTATTTTTTATGACGAAAGGAAAAATTTATGGAAAAACTCATTCGAAGATACATAAAAAAAGACGACCCTGAAGTTTTGCACGATTTAAGAGTATGGGCAAGAAAAGAGCTTAGTGTTTTGGAAAAAGAGGGGAAAACGGATTTGGAACTTAAAAGACTTCTGAAAAAATCTTCAAAACTTCGAGATACGGATGTTTTGCTTGAAATTTGTAAAGATAAAAAGATACGAAAATATCTGAAGAAAAAACATAAAAAACTTCGAAAAAAATTTTTGGAATTTTTAAAAAAGTTTAAAAGAAACGTTGTGCTTCTTGAGAATAAAAAAGAATTTAACTGTGAAGAAATTTTTAATACTTCTTTTATTGGTAAAGATGATAAAACCTTACATAAATTAAGAATTGTAGTAAAAAAATGCAGGTATACAAATCCATGGCTTGAAGAAAAATTAAAAAAGATTCAGGATTATTTAGGAAAAGCTCATGATTATTATAATTGCGAAACATTATTGATTAAGTTTGGAAAAAATCCTAAAAAAGCTATTAAGAAAAAAATGAAGTATATAAGAAAAGCAGAGAAAGTTAGACTTGCTCTGAGATTGATTCGACACCGTTCATAATCCGGTGTCAGCTGAGGAAATTATATCATAACTTTAAAGCCTCATCCAATCTTCCTTCAAAGAAAATTGTCAGCTGAGAAAGTATAAGGTTTCAGTTTCTAATCGGTATAGCCCATTTTTTTTGTTCATTTTTGTTCCTTTTAAAGGATTATAACACAAAAAATTAGCAGATAATAAATTTTTTCTTATTATAAGAAAAAATGATAACTTGTTATAATTTTCATCAAAAAGGCAGGACATGAAAGCCGGATTTGTTTTAAA
>NZ_JBMXVQ010000093.1:0-3298 GCF_053999135.1 Caminibacter sp. | reverse complement strand
TAAACAACATCTAGTTTTTTAAAAAATCTTTCATATAACTCTTTTAAATCAACCCTTTTTACTTTTACTCTTTCTCTTCTCATATAGTTATTTTATAAAATTTTTGATATTTTTCAAACACACTCAGGAAATTTTATGAAAATTTGGAAAAATTTTTAAAAAAAGAAATATTTTAAGAACAAAGTCCTAATACAAATAAACTGTATATCATAAAAAATAAATAATGGAAATTCATCTCCAATACAAAATATGAATACACTTGTAAGAAATTTATTAATCAAGAAGACTACATACAACACTTATTTTCTAATTTATTACATATTTTCAGTGTTAAGAAAATTATTTTTAAACTATTAGATGGACTGTCAAAAGTGATTAATCTTTCAGAACATCACATTTATGGGGATTTTAGATGAATAAATGGTGCGGGAGAGAAGCAACGCTTTTGTGTTTCTTAATGTTTCATACTGTATCACTTGGAAAATAATTTTACCATAAAATCGGGAAATTGTTGTATATAGCTGTCTCACATTGTATCATATAAGCGTTAAAAATAGTGGGGTCGGTAGTGGGGTCGATTTTATAATCGCACCATCCCCGCCTTTAAAGGACAAGCAATGGGAAAAGCAAATTTAACTCAAACGGCAATTAATGCTTTTTTAAAAAGTGATAAAACAAAGATAAGTGACGGAATGGTTGCAGGGCTTAGGTTGGTTAAAAAACAAAAAAGCGTTATATGGGATTTTAGATACAAAAAAATTGGAACTAAAAAAGATACGAATATCAAAATAGGCAAATACCCTGATATTTCCCTTAAAGCGGCAAGAGAGATTGCAAGAGAGTATAAGGAACTTTTAGCAAGAGGAATTGACCCGGCAGATTATAAAAGAGAAAAAGAGGAAAAAATTAAAAGAGAACTTGAAAAGAAAACTTTTAAAACGATTGCTTATGAGTTTTTGGAACTTAAAAAAAATGATGTAACTAAAAAAAGATTTAAAGCAAATTATTTAAGAGCATTTGAGAGATACGCCATTCCTTTTATGGGTCACAAGAAAATAGATGAGATAACCCGCCTTGATTTGGTCGAGTTTATAAAATGGATACCAAAGCAAAAGCTACCGAATGCTACAAGAACTCAAAACAAAACTTATACCGCAAAAGAAGTGTTTAATTACGTTAAAAAATGTCTTGATTATGCTCTAAATTTAGGTCTGATTGATTTTAATCCGGCTTATGGTATAGACCCAGCCGCAATACTTCCAAAAGCTAAAAAAGAGAAAATGAAAGCCGTTATTGATGAAAAAAAAATAAAAGAGATATATAAAATCATATCAGAGTATAAATATAAGGCAGGAAGATATTTAATGCAGTTTCAGGCTCTCACAGCTCTTAGGGATGTCGGGCTTTACAGGTTAAAATGGGAATATATTGAGTTGGATAAAAAACTGATAATTTATCCGCCTCACACATACAAAGCCAATGAACTGCCTTACAGACTGCCTTTAACGGATACACTGCTTGAAATACTTAAATACTTCAAAGAAATTAACGGCTCATCGTCTTATGTGTTTAGAGAACAGGGAATAAAGGAAGAGAGCTTAAGTAACAGACTTAGAAAATATTACCGGCTTTTAGGCATTAAAGACCATACACCGCACGGCTGGAGGTCAGCTTTTAGAAGCATTGCAAGAAAAAAAAGAGCGGCAAATATAGATACAATCGAATTACAGCTGAATCACAAATTAGGTGATGATGTTACGGAAGCCTATATGAGGGATGACCTGCTTGAAGAGAGACTTGCACTGCTTAAATGGTGGGAAGAGTTTTTAACTTCCGACATTTAGTTTTTTAGAGGTGGGCTAAAAATTTTATAAAAAAATATTTTTTTTTATTTTAAAAAGTCGAAAAGTCGGAAAAAGTCGGAAAAAAGTCGACAAACATCATTTTAAAGGCTTTATCTCATCATATATGTTAAATTCTTTAATTTTTTTTAACATAAGAGAGAATATATGTTAAAAATTATTGAATTCTTTAACATTAAATGCATTTGATATAATGATAAAAATTAAGTCTCAAAGGGTATCAAAATGGTTAAAAAAGAATTAATTGTAAAAGATACAGCAATAAGAATTACCAAAACAAATAAGGATGATTATATATCTTTAACAGATATTGCAAAATATAAAAGTGATGAGCCAAATGCTGTAATATTAAATTGGTTAAGAAATAAAAATACTATTGAATTTTTAGGTTTATGGGAACAGCTTAATAATCCAAATTTTAACCCCATCGAATTCGAGGGGTTTAGAAATGAAGCTGGTAGTAATGCTTTTACTTTATCGCCAACTAAGTGGATAAATGCTACAAATGCTATTGGTATTATTTCCAAAAGTGGTAGATATGGTGGAACTTATGCACATAAAGACATAGCATTTGAGTTTGCAAGTTGGATTAGTCCGGAATTTAAACTATACCTTATTAAAGAATTTCAAAGACTTAAAGAAGAAGAACTGCAAAGACAACAACTTGGCTGGGATGTAAAAAGAGAAATTGCAAAAATGAATTATCGTATTCATACAGATGCAATAAAAGAACATTTGATTGATGATAGTTTAGATGATAAATGGAAAAACTATACTTATGCAAATGAAGCGGATATGTTAAATGTTATTGTATTTGGGAAGACTGCAAAAGAATGGAGAAATAAAAATCCTAATAGAGAGGGAAACATAAGAGATTATGCAAGTGTAGAAGAATTAGTTGTGTTATCAAATTTAGAGGCTTTTAATGCCGATATGATTAAACAAGGCTTAAGCCAAAAAGAAAGATTTGAAAAATTAAGAGAAATTGCAAAGCAACAATTTACTTCATTACTAAAAAATCAAAATAATAAACAATTAAAATAATGCACCTCAGCATTACACGACAGACAACCTCAAAATATCTCAAGCAATTGTCTCTTATAGGTTTACTTGAAGAACAAAAAATCGATAAAGCCAAGTATTATATTAATAAGGAATTTGTTGAGGTATTGAGTAAATAATCACCGTAAATATTTGGAGAAAATAAGACGGCTTTTAAACTGGTGGGCGAGTTTTTTAAACTCTTAACCTATTCCCTTTTTTAAAAATAATTTTTTTTCTTTGCACCCTTTGCACCCTCTGCACCCCATTATATATAAAACCCCCGAAAAAAGGGGATTTTAAAAGGTATAAACGGGGTGCAAACCTCCAAAATGACTTGCACCCCTTTGCACCCCAGTCTGCACCATATATTCTCTTTTAAAGGTAAAAAGTGA
>NZ_JBMXVQ010000092.1:0-3450 GCF_053999135.1 Caminibacter sp. | reverse complement strand
CATTCTTTAGAACAGTTTCCCCATTCTTCTGTATCCCAAATAAAACAAAACAGCACCTATTACAATCTCTCCGGTAAAATAAGGCAGCAAATCAATAAATTCCGTTCCCCTGAAAAATATGGACTGGGCACCTTCAATATAGTATTTTACCGGTGAGATAATGCTGAGTTTTTGAAGCCAGGGCGCCATAGAATGAATCGGCGTCCAAGCCCCGCTTAAAAACAAAAGCGGCATAATAACCAAAACGGTATATTGGGAAACTTCAAGGACGCTGTTTGAATAAGCGGCAATTACAAGGGCAATTCCTCCCATAGCCATTATAAAGAAAAACGTTAAAAGGAAAAAATAAAACAGATTTCCGTTTATCGGCACCCCGAACACTCCAAACAGTATAAGCCCTATTCCCATTACAAGGCCTACCGTTATTATAAAAATCTGCGAAAAAACTTTAGCAAACATAATCAATGCCCCGTTTACCGGCATTAAAAGCATAATATCCCATGTCCCTGCTTCTTTTTCCCTTACAAACACAACGGCTATCAAAACAAGACTCAGCATTGTGACAACACTTAAAAGCTCGCTCAGACTCATAAACCATTTTGAATTTGAATTCGGATTGAAAAGTTTATAAATTTTAATATTTACAGGCATTTTACCGTCAATCATGGAATAAATCGTCTGGGTTAAATACTGAACGGACACCTCAGCCTGAGCTGCCGCGGTGGAATCTATAATTACATTAAGCTGGGCTTCTCTTTTTTTAATAAAATTTTTTTCAAAATCCTTATCAAAAATAATGCCGACCATTATCTCTTTGTTAAACACCGCTTTTTTAAGTTCTTTTTCATTTAAAAACATTTTCGGTTTTTTAAATTCGGGAGCGTGAAGGTGGGCTAAAATCTTCTGTGGCAAAAGCTCCCCCGAATAATTTACATATCCTACGGTTACGTTTCTTGGCTTCACCTCAACCCCATTCCCCGCTATATAAATATCAAACGTAAAAGCGTAAACCAGTATAAAGACAAGCATTACGTTTCTTAAAAACACAAGAATCTCTTTTTTAAATACGGCTAAAAATTTTTTCATTTAAGCTCCTTTTTTAAAAGCAAAGAGCCGATAAAAAGCAAAGCGGCGGCATAAAAAATCAAAATAAAAAAGTATTCCACATTTTTTGGCGAATTAAATCCCTGGGCTATTAAAAAAGAATCATACAAAAGATGATTGTAATACATTACGGGAAACATATGAGCTTCTATATAACTTTCCCCTGTCATTGAGGAAATCGGCATAATAATACCGGAATACAAAAACCCGGGGATTACCGTAATAAGCACCGTCAAAACAAGGGCGGTAACCTGCCTTGATGTAATAATGGATACCAAAAGCCCTATACCGATACTGATAACGATATAAATTTCGCTTGAAAGAAAATAAAGCAGAAAACTTCCCTTAAAGGGGACATTAAAAACATAAACGGCTATTAAAAACAGAATAAACGTATTCAGTGAATATAAAACAAAAGGCGGGGTCAGTTTTGCTATTAAAAACTCTATTTTTGAAACGGGGGATGAATAGAAATTAAAAATAGTCCCGATTTCTTTTTCTTTTACGATTAAAAGGGCTGCCAATATTGCCGGGGCTATAAGCATCGTAAGCCCGATAAGTCCGGGGACTACACCGTTTTCGTCGCGCATGGATTCGTTGAAAAAGTTTCTCTGGTTTATTTCAAAAGGCACTTTAACACCGTTTTTTTCAAGCAGATTTAAAAACACCCCCTGAACGTATCCTTCAAGGGTAGTGGCCCTAAGAGGAAAACTTCCGTCAATATATACGGCAACCTCGGAATCGCTTGAATGCATCAGATTTCTTTCAAAATTATGGGGAATTATTATAAATAAATCGGCTTTGTTCTGCTTTATAAGTCTTAAAGCCTCATTATCGGTAATATTTAAAACTTTTGTGTCAAAATATTTCGTAGTGCTGAACGCCCTTATGATTTCCTGAGACATTTTCGTATTGTCCCTGTCGATTATCACCGTTCTTGAATGCGTAACCTCCATTCTGATACCGTATCCGAATAATATAATAACCATCACAGGGATTAAATATACCATTACAATCATTTTAGAACGCCACAAATCTATAAACTCTTTTTTTAAATACGCTTTTACCACCCCTAGTTTCATTTGTTCTCCTCATAATATTTGATAAAAATCTCTTCAAAAGAGAGTCCCGGGAATTTTTCGTGAAGTTTTTTAACTTCATCATCAACTATTTTTTTGCCTCTTTTTAACACTACAACCCTGTCGCAGTATTCCGCTTCGCTCATATAATGGGTGGTTATCAGAATCGAAATTTTCCATTTTTCTTTAATTTCCCTTAAAAACCTCCAAAAAGTGGCCCTCGCTATCGTATCGACCCCGCTTGTGGGCTCATCCAAAAACAAAACCACAGGCTCGTGTAAAAGGGCGACTGAAAGTGAAAACCTCTGGTTAATTCCAAGGGGCAGGTCTTTTGGAAAATCGTTTAAATATTTTTTAAATCCGAAAAGCGTTGAGAAATATTCGATTTTTTCTTTTGTTTCTTTAGGGCTTAAATCATGCATTTTGGCAAAATATTCCATATTTTCTTTAACGCTCATTTCCTCATACAAGGCAAATCTTTGGGACATATAGCCTATTTTGCTTTTAAGCTCAAGTCTATCTTCATAAGATTTTATTCTCTTACCAAGCAGATACAATTCTCCCTCGTCAATCGGATAAAGCCCTAAAAGCATTTTCATAAACGTGGTTTTTCCGGCTCCGTTTGCTCCCAGAAGCCCTAAAATCTCCCCGCTTTTAAGCTCCAGATCCACATGGTCGTCCGCTATAAAGCTTCCGAATTTTTTGGTAAGCCCCTCGGCTTTTACGACAACTTCGGAAAGTTTTGCCTCTTTTTCCTCTAAATTTATTTTCAGGTTTTTTTTGCCTTTTTTAAGGGCGTTTACAAAAAATACACCTTCCAGCAAAGGAGGGGCTTTTTTTAAGTTAAGAGGTTTTAGGGAGTATGTCCTGTTATTAAAGCTGAAACAATCTTCACTTTCAATCTCACCTTCGTATGTGTAATCTTTTATACTCTCTTTAAGTTCATCGGCTTTACCCCTTGCTATTACCTCACCCTCGTCAAACAAAAGCAGTTTATCCATTTTTTCGGCTTCCTGCATATACGCCGTGGAAATAAGGGCGATTATCCCTTCTTTTTGTCTAACCCCGTCAACTATATCCCAAAGTTCCCTTCTGCTTATCGGGTCAACCCCGGTTGTCGGCTCGTCCAAGATTAACAGTTTGGGACGGGGAAGAAGGGCCAGGATTAGTGAAAGTTTCTGTCTCATACCGCCGCTTAGATGTCCGGCAAGTCTGTCCTGAAACTCATAAAGCCCCGCCATGTTTAAAAGGCGTTTTTCATATTCGA
>NZ_JBMXVQ010000091.1:0-2845 GCF_053999135.1 Caminibacter sp. | reverse complement strand
ATAAGGGATACCGCAAGCAGTTTTAAAAGGGCTTTTGTAATTGAGACGATGGGAAGGGAGTGCGGATATTTAGCGGCTGTAAGTGCCGTGGCAAACGGGGCTGAAATTTGTATGATACCCGAAATTGGGTTTGAGTGGGAAAAAAACGAAAAAAGACTCAAAAAAGAATTTGAAAACGGAAGAAGCTATATGATAGCCATTGTTGCCGAAGGATGCAGGGCAACTCAAAAAATGGCAAAATGGATTGAAGAGAGCTTTAATATTGAAGTCAGGGTTACGGTTTTAGGTCATATTCAAAGAGGTGGCAAACCGACTGTAAAAGAGAGGCTTATAGCCGGGGAATTTGTATATGAAGCTTTAAATAATCTTGATAAGAAAAATATGGTCGTTGTAAGAAAAGGTATTGATTATGATTTTGTAGATATTAAAACCCTTACTTCAACACCGTATAAACTTGATGAAAAAGTGCTTGAACTGTTGAATTACCTGGATTAGAGTAAAATTATTATGTTAAGTTTTTAAATCTTTTTCTTTTACTGTTTTTCTTTTTCAAAAAAACACTAAATCTTTCTAACAAAACCAGGGCTGTTTCATGCTGAAAAAACAATTAATGATATAATTTCATAAAAAAAAGGATTCAAATGGCTAAAAGGGCACTTTTAAGCGTATCTGATAAAACAGGAATTGTTGATTTTGCAAAAAGTTTAGTTGATTTGGGATTTGAAATTATTTCAACAGGCGGGACAAAAAGAGTTTTAGAAGAAAACGGGATTAAAGCGATTGATATCAGTGAGATTACAAAATTTCCGGAGTGTTTTGGAGGAAGGGTAAAAACGCTTAATCCATACGTCCACGGGGGGATTTTATACAGAAGCGGAATTGATGACGAAGAAGCTAAAAAACTTGGAATTGAAAGAATAGATTTGGTAGCGGTTAATTTATATCCTTTTAAAGAGACAATTGAAAGGACTGACGATTTTGATGAAATTATCGAAAATATAGATATCGGCGGTCCTACAATGGTAAGAAGTGCCGCTAAAAACTTTAAAGACGTAATTATTGTAACCGACCCGAATGATTATGATATGGTGGTTGAGGCTTTAAAAGAAAATAAAGACACATATGAATTTAGAAGAGATTTGATGATAAAAGCGTACGAGCATACGGCCGCGTATGACAGTATGATAGCAAATTATATGAACGAAAGATTTAATGGCGGATTTGGTGATAAAAGATTTATCGTAGGTAAAAAAGTATTTAATACAAGATACGGTGAAAATCCTCATCAAAGAGGCGCATTATATGAATTCGAAGATTTCTGGAATGAACTTAATATTATAAAAGGAGAACCAAGTTTTAATAACCTGACAGACATAAACGGAGCTGTTAAACTTGCCGTAAGTCTTGGGGAGGGGGCTATAACTATTATAAAACACGCTAACCCTTGCGGTGCGGCTAAGAAAGAGGATTTAGTTACAACTTGGAAAAAAGCGCTTGAGTGCGACCCAGTGAGTGCTTATGGAGGTGTTGTAGCTGTTAACGGCGTGGTAACAAAAGAATTGGCTGAAGAAATTAACAAAATTTTCGTAGAAGTACTCATTGCCGGAAAAATAACTGACGAGGCAGTTGAAGTATTTAAAAACAAAAAAAGAATAAAACTTTTTGATGTAGGACGTCCAAAACTTGAAATAAGCGGAGATATGTGGGATTTTAAACATATAGAAGGAGGATTTGTATTTCAAGATGCAGATTTTGTAACAGAAGATGAGGTGGCTAATGCTAAATGCGTAACAAAAGTATGTGTTGATGATAAAAAAGACCTGGAAATGGCATGGAAAATAGCGGCACTTACCAAATCAAACTGCGTGGCGTTTGTAAAAGATTCCCAGCTTGTGGCAATAGGTATGGGAATGACAAGCAGGGTTGACGCTACAAGATGTGCCGTTGAGAAGGCTAAAAGCCTTGGGCTTGATATAAGAGGTGCGAGTATGGCAAGCGAAGCGTTTTTCCCGTTCCGTGACAGTGTGGATTATGCGGCGGAAGTAGGCGTAAAAGCTATTATCCAGCCTGGCGGCAGCATAAGGGATGATGAAGTTATTGAGGCGGCGGATGAAGCCGGAATTGCTATGTATTTTACAGGGAAAAGACACTTTTTACACTAAAAATAAGCCCTTTAGGGGCGAGGAGAAATTATGAAAAAAGAAGTTTTAATATTAGGGCTTGTCAGTTTTTTTACGGATATGGCAAGTTCTATGATTACTACGACTTTTCCTCTTTTTTTGGTTTATGTTTTAAAAAACGGCGTTGATAAGCTTGGAATCGTAATAGGGATTACCACTTTTGTATCGTATTTTTTCCGGGTGATTTTCGGATACATAAGTGACAGATACGGGATTAGAAAGCCTTTGGCTGTAAGCGGATATATTATTTCGGCAATTTCCAAGCCTCTGTTTTATTTTGCTACTTCCTGGCAGCATATAGCAGTTTTCAGAAGTCTTGACAGATTTGCAAAAGCATTAAGGAGTGCTCCAAAAGACGCTCTTTTAAGTGCTTACGGAAAAGAAAAGGGTAAAATTTTCGGGCTTCATAAAATGCTTGATGTTGCCGGGGAAATGAGCGGGGCTTTGATTGTGTTTTTGATGTTTTATTTTTACTCTCCAAATGAAGATACTTTTAGAAATATTTTTTTATGGACTCTCTTTCCGGGAGCGGCAGCGATAATTTTAAGCTTTTTTATAAAAGATGTAAAAAACAAAAAAGAATATAAATTCGATTTAAAAAAAGATTTGGCATTTATAAAAAAGCTTGTCATATTAAATATTATGCTTTTATTTGTTGTAAGTGA
>NZ_JBMXVQ010000090.1:0-5351 GCF_053999135.1 Caminibacter sp. | reverse complement strand
TATCACTTTCTAAAGCTTTTTTATTACGGTTTTTTATATAATTCAACCCGATAATAAGCTGATTTTTAAATAATTCTCTATATATTTTCTGTTGTTTTTTCTCATAAAACCTTATTTTTTTCTGTATTTCATTTATTTTTGTTTTATTATTTAATAACTGCCATTTTTGAAGTTCGATATTCAATTTTTCATAATATTTTTGAACTCTACTTAACTTCTCTTTTAATAGTTTAATGTTATTCTGGGCTTTTTTCACATCAAACTTTATATTTTTTAACTTTTCTAATAAAATTTCTTCAAATTCCGGCAGTTTTTTTTGCAATTCATCCAGTCTTTTTAAATAAACTTCCTTTATCTTTTTATAATAAATATACTGAAGCTTCTGTGTAACAGTCTGATTGTTTTTTAAAATAGAAATTTTTTTATCAAGTTCGTTTATTTTATCGGGCAGAGAATTTAATTCTTTTTTTAATTCGATAAGTTTTAAAAACAGATTTATATACTCTTTTTCATTTTTTATATTAAATTTTAAATCCAAAGGCTTATATTTTATTTCCTTTATTTTTTTATATAAAACAATATCCAAATTATACTCGGGAGAATTTTTAGGCACTTTTTTTATAAGGTCGTCGATATTTCCCGCAAATAAAAATATAAAAGTAAAAAGGATTAATATTTTTTTCATTTATTGCCTCCAAACCGGTCTTATATGTAATTTATGTAAATCAAATTTCAAACTTACAAAGAACATTACCAATACCACGCTTATACCTGTAGGAACAATTACGTTATAGTCATAGGTCATCTCCAACGCCAATACCACAGCCGTTAAAGGAAGTTTCATATTCACCCCCATAAAAACCGCCGCCCCGATTGCCGCAAAATAAAAAGGCTCTATTTCAAAAGGAAAATATAAATTCATAACCTCTCCAAATCCGTATCCTACAAGCGCACCTATACTCATCAACGCTATAAAAATTCCACCTACGGCGTTTGCGTATAAAGATACGCTTGTGGCTATAATCCTTAAAACAATAATTACAAAAATCATCCATAAAGAAAAATGAGCTGAACCGTTAATAAGTATTTTAACCATCTCATGTCCGCTAAATGCCGCATAAGGAGTAATTATCATAATTGTTCCTATAACGCCGCCTCCTATTAAAGCAAAAATAAAATTACGGTAAGGCAAAAACCTTTCTATTATTTTTAAATTTAAAAATTCTAAAACCCTGTCTTTTAAAGATAGATAAAAAAACACAAAAAAAGTAATAACGGGAACAAATAAAACGGTTGCTACAATATAGCGGTATTCTATAAATTTTCCCGTAGAATAAGTAAAAATAAGAGATTCTAAAAAATGCCAGGCTATACTAAACGCAAAAACGCTTGCAAGAATCAAATATCCTGCAAAATCCCTGACAAATTCATAAGCCAGATTTTCTATAGCAAACATAATACCAGTTACGGGTGAGACGAAAATAGCGGCTATCCCGCTGCTTGCCCCAACACTTAGGGAAACTTTTAAAAGCTCTTTTGGAAGTTTTAAAAATTCGTGTATTTTATTGGCTATCATAGCCCCTATAGCCGCACTTGGACCTTCGTTTCCAATGGCAAATCCGCTCGCTATTGACAAAGAAGATGCAAAAATTTTTAAAAACAAATCCTTAATACCGAAAATCAGTCTGTTTTTCTCAACAGCTTCCGCTATTTCCCTAACTCCGTATTCTTTTACCACCTCATTTCTTGAAATCATATAATTAACGATAAAAATGGAAACCATAGGTACTAAATAAACATACCACACGGGAAGTTCAGGCACGGTTTCAAAAGGGTCGCCTAAAAAAAGCACAAAAGATAAAAATTTCGTTAAAAGACCGTATACTACAATGAATACACCTGATACCGTTCCGCTAAGAATAGCTAAAAGTATAAGCCTGGCAACCACAACTCCTCCTAAATTTCAAGCCATAAATACTTAATTCCCCCGACCAAAAACAAAAAAGCCACAGCCCCGATAATAAGCCCCATAAGTCTCGTAACTATTTTCAAACCGTTAACGCCTAACATTTTTGAAATATAAACCGCATTTCTAAGAGTTATGTAAACAATAAAAGAAGAAAGCAAAATAGAAATCAATAATATAGCTTTTTCTTTAAAAGAATGGGCTTTTTCGCTTAATACTATAATGGTGGTAATAACTCCCGGACCAAATAACACTGGAATGGCAAGAGGAATAATTGCGACATCATCCTTGTTTTCAGCTGCACTATGTTCTTCTTGCGTAGTGTTTGTAGGAGCTGTCTCTTTACCTTGAATCATATGTAGGGCTATAATAAGCAAAACAACTCCACCGATTGCCTTTATTGAAGGTATATTAATTCCAAAAATTTTTAAAATAAATCCCCCTCCTACCATTGTAATAACACTTGCCGCTAAAACGGTAAAGCTTGTTTTTTTTGCAACATCCGGAATATCGGAAAATTTCACAAGAGACATCATAATAGCCGCAGCCGCTATTGGATTTAATATCGTTATAAGAGAAATAGTGTCAAACATTAATTCTTTCAACATTTATAACACCTTTTTTCAAAATTATATCACAAACAAAATATCCTGATTTTTCATTTGGTATAATTCTTAAAAAAAAGGCTCTTAATTGGTTTTAGCTCTTAAATACAGGCCTAAAAGATTTGAAGAAATTATCGGCCAAGACGCAATAGTAAAAACCCTCTCCAACGCACTCGATACGAAAAGAATAGCCCACGCTTATCTCTTTTCCGGTCTTCGGGGAAGTGGAAAGACAACTACGGCCAGAATATTTGCAAAATCCCTCCAATGTGAACATGGTCCTACTTCATCCCCTTGTGAGAAGTGTGAAAACTGCCTGTTATCAAACGAAAATAGACACATAGATATTATTGAAATGGACGCCGCAAGCAACAGAAAAATAGAAGATATAAGAGAGCTTATAGAACATACCAAATATAAACCTTCTATTGGAAGATACAAAATATTTATTATAGACGAGGTTCATATGCTAACCAACGAAGCTTTTAACGCCCTTTTAAAAACTCTTGAAGAACCTCCTGAGTATGTGAAATTCATAATGGCAACAACAGACCCTCTAAAACTACCGTCAACTATTTTAAGCAGGGTTCAACATTTCAGATTCAACAAAATCCCAGAAAACACTATTGAAAGTTATCTTCAAAAAGTCTTGATAGAAGAAAAAGTAGAATTTGAAGATGAAGCTTTAAGACTTATAGTAAAAAGCGCAAAAGGAAGCGTAAGGGATTCATTAACACTTCTCGACCAGGCCATAGCATATAGCAAAAATGTAATAACGCTTGATAAAGTCGTAGAAATGTTAGGAGTTGTAAACCCGGAAATAATATCAAAAATTTTCAAGGCTATATTAAATTCTAATAAAAAAGAAGTTATAAATATAATCAGGGAAATAAAAGATTATGATATAGAATCTGTTTTGGACGAAATTATATTATATTTAAAAGAAGCACTTTTTAACGGAAGTCTACCTTTAATTACTATGCAACGGTTTTTTAATATTTTAAGCGATACAAGAGAACTCATAAAATATCACAGCGATAACGAATTTATTCTAACTTTAATGTTTTTTAGAATGATGGAAGCCACAAAACCACATAAAATAGACGACCTTATAAAAAACCTCGAACAAAAAATAGATATCGATTCATACAAACCCAAAAAAGAAGAAATTTTTACACCAAGCGGAGAAGAACTTTTCAAAATTTTAACAGAGAAAATAAAAGAAAAAGACGAAGATTTAGGAATATGCTTTGAAACAAGCCTAAAATTCATATCATTCGAAAACGGCGTTTTAAAATGGGAAAGCTGTCCGGATAATGAATGTAAACAGATGTTTAGGAGATTTTTTTCACCAGTTATTCGACCCCTTATAAATGAAATTTTTGGAATAGGAACACAAATAGAAGTTATAAGATGTCCAAACGAACCTTCCAAAAATCAACCTAAAAAAACAGCCGCCACACCCACCCCTAGTGTTTTGAACAACAAATCTGAAGACGTTATTAGAAAAGTAAGAGAAATTTTCGGAAGTGATGTTAAAATTACGAAAATTTCTGACAAATAGAATTTTTTAATTCATAAATGTCAAAATCGCTTGCCACATAAACATTCCCCGTATAATATTTTTTAATCTCTTTTAAAATTTCTTCTTTCTCGAATCTTGGAGAAATATGTGTAGCTATCAGGTTTTTAACTCCATATTTTTCAGCTGCAATTCCCAGACTTTTAGCAGTTGTATGGAGATATTTTGTTTCCATTTTCTCAAAAACTTCTGCGGTATAGGTTGCTTCATGAATTAACAAATCTAAATTTTTTAAATATTTGCAAAGATAATCGGGCTCTGCGTTATCTCCGGCTATTATTACTTTTTCTCCATCGATTATTTCCGTATATTCCGAAGCTTTATAAATTTTTCCGTTTTTTTCTACATCTATACCGTTTTGAATATTTTTATATTCGATTCCCGGACTAAGACCGTCTTTTATAAGTTTTTGAGCGTTTAACTTGATTTTCGGTTTTCTTTGAATATAAAAAGCCAAACTCTCAACCGAATGAATAAGAGGCAATACTTTTAAATTAAAATTTTCAAATTCTTCTTCAAACCCTCCGTAAATTTCAATAAAACTCAACTCATACCCTAAATGTTCATACGAAATATCAACAACAGCCTCAACTATCTCTTTTACGCCTTTTGGAGCGTAAATTTTTAAAGGAGTTTCACATTTATCAAGCATTCTTGAAGTAATTAATCCGAACAATCCGTAAACATGGTCTCCGTGTATGTGAGAGATAAAAATAGTTTTAAGTTTATAAATACTAAGATTCGTTTTTAAAATCTGATGCTGGGTTCCTTCTCCACAGTCAAAAAGATACCATCCATACTCGTTTTCTATTTCCATTCCAATCCCGGAGACATTTCTTGTTTTTGTAGGTCTTCCGGCAGAAGTTCCAAAAAAAATAAATTTCATTAAAAAGCCTTTTTAAACTATTTTACCAATAAAAAACATATAAAGAAGTATAAAAATACCAAAATAATAAAATCAATTGAAGTATTTTTAGAAGTTCTGAAATATGAGTCTGGCGGAGAGGGCGTCATCAGGACTACTTCTTAAAAATTCTTGTAAACAGGGACTTTTAGATAGTTAGATTTAATTTTTTACCGCTAAATTTACCGCAATAAAAAAATATTACTTATTTTCACATTTTAGCTTTGGAGTTCTAAGAAAGTCAATATGTTCTAATAAATCATTTTTTAATTTATGATACATTGCATCAAGTAT
>NZ_JBMXVQ010000089.1:0-16349 GCF_053999135.1 Caminibacter sp. | reverse complement strand
AGTAATGAAGAATGGAGAATTGAGAATGGAGAATGAAGATAGTGAAAAGTTAAAAGTGAGAAATGAAAAATGTAGGTGTGAGGCTTTAGAGCAAATTAAAGAGAAAAAATACTATGAAAAATACAAAAACAAAAGAGTTATAACGGTTGGGATATGTTTTAGTGAGGAAGAGAGAAATATAGTTGAGTTTGAATATGAAATAAAGGAAGATTAATGACATTACAAGAAGCAAAAAAAATATATTTTTATGAAAACAGAAAAAAAGAAAATTTAGAGTTTACAAAAAAGAGAACTCTTACAAAAAGAGGGGTTGTATGGCTTGGACAAACATGTAATCTTAACTGTTATTTTTGTTATTTCAGGGATAAAATTGATGATAAAGAGCATCCCGAACATCCTTTTATGAGTCTTGAGAAAGCCAAAAAAATAATGCATACCTTAAGATATGTTTATGCAAATAATGCTGTGGATATTCAAGGTGGAGAGCCAACAATTTATCCTAAAATTTTTGAGCTTATCGAATATTGTAACGAAATTGGTCTTGCTCCAACTCTTATTACCAACGGTATTGTTTTAGCAAATGAAGAGATGACAAAAAAATTTAAAGATGCCGGGGTTAAAGATTTTTTATTCAGTATTCATGCAATAGGTGAGGAATATGACAGAATAGTCGGACTTAGGGGAGGTAGTAAAAAACAGATGAAAGCTCTTTATAATCTTCAAAAATATGAAATACCTTTTAGATTAAACTGTACAATGACAAAAGAAGCCGGGAAACAGCTTGTGGATATTGCCACGTTGGCTGTTGAAACGGGAGCAAGGGTTGTGAATTTTATAGCGTTTAATCCGTTTGCGGACCAGCAGGGTAACAGAGACCTTACTGATGTGCCAAGATATAGCGATTTAAAAGAAAATTTACAAAAAGCAATAGATTTATTAGAAGAAAATAATATTGAGGTAAATGTCAGATATTTTCCAATTTGTATGTTAGATGAAAAATATAGAAAAAATATCTATAATTTTCAACAGCTTCCTTACGACCATCATGAATGGGATTACAATTCATGGACATGGACTACTAGGTTTAATCAAAAAACGAAATGGAATGAGCTTGATAAACCTATACCTATACTTTTATATAATCTGAAAGAATATAACGGTATTGATTTTAGCGAATGGAGTGAGCACGGGACTAAAAAACATTATTATAAAGATGTAAGCGATTACGAAATGTTTGAATTAATGCTAAAACTTTTCAGTGCCGATGTGCCAAAAGAGCTTTTGTATAAAAACAACGCAAAGTTAAGAGCAGAAAAACATACCGGTTATAAAAAATGTGAAATATGCAAAAACTGTGATATAGAAGATATTTGTGACGGGTTTCATGGAGATTATGCTGAAGTGTTTGGAATGGAAGAAGCAAAAGCGATAAAAGTCGGAAAAAAAATAACTGATCCGAAATTTTATGTAAAAGAGCAATTAAAGGTAGTGGATTGAAAAAGATATTGATTACCGGAGGAGCGGGGTTTATAGGAAGTCATTTATGCGAGAGACTGTTAAAAGAAGGAAATGAAGTAATCTGTCTTGATAATTTTTTTACCGGAAGCAAAGATAATATAGTGCATTTAATGAATAATCCTTATTTTGAAGTAATAAGACACGATATAGAAGAACCAATATTAATTGAAGTAGATGAAATTTATAACCTTGCATCCCCTGCAAGTCCTATTCATTATCAAAAAGACCCTGTAAAAACGGTTAGGACGAACGTAATGGGAGCCATTAATGTGCTTGATATTGCAAAAAGAACGGGTGCGAGAGTGTTGCAGGCTTCGACTAGTGAAGTGTATGGAGACCCGGAAGTCCATCCTCAGGTTGAAGAATACAGGGGAAATGTGAATCCGATAGGTCCAAGAGCCTGTTACGATGAAGGCAAAAGATGTGCTGAGACGCTTTTTTTTGATTATTACAGGGAATACGGTGTTGATATTAGAGTAGTTAGGATTTTTAATACTTATGGTCCGAGAATGGCTATTAATGATGGCAGGGTTGTTAGTAACTTTATTATTCAGGCTTTAAAAAATGAGGATATTACGATTTATGGGGATGGAAGTCAGACTAGAAGTTTTTGTTATGTCGATGATTTGGTGGATGGTCTTATAAAAATGATGAAATCGGATATTATCGGACCTGTAAATTTAGGAAACCCGGGGGAGTTTACAATATTTGAGTTAGCCGAAAAAATTATTAACCTTATAAATTCAAAAAGTAAAATTATTTTTAGACCCTTACCTCAGGATGATCCTAAACAAAGGAAACCTGATATTTCAAAAGCTAAAAAATATCTTAATTGGCAGCCTAAAATAGGTTTAGAAGAAGGACTTGCTAAAACCATACAATATTTTAAAAGGAAATTAAATGAGTTATAAAATAGAAGATATTTCTTATACGGTTACGGAATACTGCCCGGGTCCATGCAGATACTGCAGTATGTGGAAACTGCCTGACAGGAGAGATGAAGAACTTACCGAAGAAGAAATAGACAGTATATTTTCTTCAAAGTATTTAGACCTTAAAAAAGTGCATTTAACAGGTGGAGAGCCGCATCTTAGCGATACGTATATAAAAGTGGTTGACAGTATTTATAAATATCATAACGATGTTGTGATTGATTCTCCGATAACCGGTTGGTATCCGGACAGACATGAAGAAATAGCAAAATATGTATTAAAAAAATTTCCTCTATACAGGCTTGATATTTCAATTGACGGGGATGAGGAAACTCATAAAAAAATCAGGCTTCATAAGGACGGGTTTAAAAAGTCTCTTGAAACGATTGAAAGACTTAAAAAACTTAAAGGTATGCTTGTAAGAATTCAGTTTACTATATATAAAGAAAATTACCATCTTATAGAATGGATGTATAATTTCGCAAAAAGTTTAGGGGTTGGGCTTTATATAGGATACGGGAGATATAATCCCGAAAGATACAGAAACAAAAAAGACAATGTTACAAAAAAAGAGTTAAGCGAAAACGATTTTATTTTCAGTGAGGAAGAACTTGCCGAAATTGACAGACAGCTTAGAAATATCGGATATCACAAAAGCAGGTATGAGAGCAAATATCTTCTTCAAAAGGCTGTTTTTGAGGGGAAAAATATTAAATTTAACTGTTATATGGGAGAGAGAAATGTAGATATCGACCCTTACGGAAACGTATATCCATGTCTTTTATGGCTGCCTTATCTGAAGTTCGGAAATATAAGAGAAGATGGAGGATTTGATAACGTACTTGAAAAAGGTAAAAACGTTTTAGAACTGATTAAAAATGGTGTATGTCATAAAGACTGTCTTTATACCTGTGCGAATAAATGCGAAATAATCGAACCGAATGTAAAAGCGGTAGGAATGAGAAAATATTCAAGCAAATATGCTTTTGCTTTTTGTGAAGGGGATATAATTGAACTTAATCCATGGTGGAAAAAAGAGTATGAGGAAAAAGGTATTATATGAATGGAGAATTGATAATTGATAATTGATAATGAAAACAATTTTGATAAAGGGAATGGGGTTAAAAAAAATAAATATATCTGGTTTGATTTGATTACACCAAAATCGGTGCTTTTTTTTAAGCCGATTATTGAAAAATTAAAAAAAAGAGGAAAAAATATTTTAATTACCGCAAGGGAAGGGCAGGATTATAAAGAGGTTGTTGATTTACTCAGGCTTTATAATTTAGAATTTATCAATAGAGGAACATTTGGAGGCGGAGATTTAAAAGATAAATTACATGCATCCATTAACAGACAAAAAGAGTTAATGGAATTTATAACCCGGTATGATGTAGAAAAACTGGTATGTTTAAGCAGTGTGGACGCTGTAAGGGTGGCTTTTGGACTGGGACTGCCTGTATATAATTTTTACGATATACCTTTAAGTGATTATAAAACCGATTTTAAAAAAGCATTGCCTCAGGCGCGTCTTACCATACCTCTTTCGAGTAAAATGTTTAAGCCTTTTGTAGTCCCGGATGAGGTTATATTAAGGTTCGGGCTTGAAAAAGACCAGATAGTGGAATATAATTTTATAGACCCTCTTATATGGCTTAAAGATTTTAAATTTGACAAAAAATATGTAAAAAATTTTTATAAAAAGTATGGAATTGACAGAAATAAATTTACAGTATTGATAAGGGAAGAAGAATATAAGGCAAGTTATGTAAACAAAAAATATCCTTTTCTTTATGAAACGCTTCCTGAGATTTATAAAAGATTTAACGCAAATATTATCATTATTCCAAGATATGAAAGTGAATATTTAAAAAAAGAGTTTCCTTTTGCTTATGTAATAGAGGAAAAAATAATTTTGCAGCATTTATTAAAAGATGTGGATTTATTCATAGGCGGAGGAGGCACAATAAATACGGAAAGCTGTTTTTTAGGAACTCCTACAATTTCTACAAGAAGTTTTATAAGTCATTATGATAAGTGGCAGATTGATAACGGCTTAATGGTGTGGACAAACAATAAAAAAGAACTTATTGAATATGTAAAAAAAGCAAAAGAGAAAAAGCTGATTCCAAACATAAAAGTTTTGGATAAAATGAAAGTAGATTTAAATCTTTTGATAGAAAGTATTTTAAAAGGATAGAAATGTTTAATTTTTTTAAGAAAAAAAACAGGACTAAGTCCAGTGATATGGTGAGTCCTAAAAAAGACCCGTTTCCGGATTATGATGAAATAAAAAATTTAACTCTTATTGACATAAGAGACCCTGAAGATGTAAAATATTACGGAAGAGTTGAAAATTCAATTAATATACCTTTTGATGAATATTTTGCAAGCAAGCTTTTAATGCTTGATAAAAATAAAAAATACGGAATTATAGATTTAAGGGGGATAGTCAGTGATTTAAAAGAGGCCGAGAGAATAGCAAAAGAAATAGGGCTTGATACTAAAGCTCTTAGAGGAGGATTTTTTTATATTACGGAAGTTTTAAATATTAAACCGATAAAGGAAGATAATGAATGTAGTAATTTTAGGAAGTAGCGTAGGAATTGGAGCGTTAATAGGATATGTTACAAATTATGTGGCGATAAAGCTTCTTTTTCGTCCGTATAAGCCTGTAAAGATAGGAAATATTACTATTTTTCCTCAGGGAGTAATTCCTCGAGAAAAAAAATCGTTGGCAAAAAAAGTCGGGGAAGTAGTCAAAAACTATATATTAAGCGAAGAAGAAATAAAAAAAGTTATTACATCCCCTGAAGTCAGGGAGGAGATAGAAAAATTTTTGGACGAAAAAATTGAACATTTGACAGATAAGGAGATTACGGAGTTTATTTCAAAAGAAGAGATGGCCGATAATTTTGCAAAAATTATCGTAAAAGTGGTTCAGGAAAAATTTTCTATGTTTGCTTCACTAATAAGCGAAGATATGATAAAAAATATTTTAATCCAGCTTGAAGTTCCTTTAAAAATAAATGAATTGGTTAAAAGCGAAAAAATAAAAGAAATTTTAAAAAAAGAGGTTTTTGAATTTTTGGAAAAAGAAGTGCCTCAAATTTTTCTAAAAGCTCACGTTGATAAAATAGTAGAAGAAAAAGTGGATTCCTTTGATGAAAAAACGCTTGAAGATATGCTTTTTTCATTAATGAAAAAACATTTTAGTTTTATTAATTTTGCCGGTGCGGTGCTTGGAGGTATTATAGGGTTTGTGCAGTATTTTATTGTTACCTCTTTTTGATTTTTTTCTTTTATTTTAAAGGTATTAAAGATATTTATCTGAAATAGAAAAAAGAGAAAATTGCAACTTAATGCAAACTTTTGTATAATTTTCTTGTACCATAATACAAGGAATAAATATGTTTGATAAAATAAAATACTATTCAAACCTTTTTCTCTCTTCAAAAACACCTGAATATAAAAGAAGTATTTTTAACAAAATCAACTTTAAAGAAAAAATAATAGGTTTAAAAGGCGCAAAAGGGGTTGGTAAAACTACTATAATTCATCAATACCTGAATTCACTCTCTTTTCCTTTAAATGAAAAATTATATATCTCTCTTGATAATCTATTGTTGAAGAATTTACTTTACTTGATATTGTTGAAGAGGCTCATAAAAGAGACGTTAAGATAATTGCCTTTGATGAAATTCATTATAAGAAAAATTTTGAAAGAGAATTAAAAACAATATATGATTTTTTTGATATTCAGGTTGTTTTTTCCGGTTCGTCCGCTATTGCAATAAGCAGCAGCGATTTAAGCAGACGTGCTGTTATTTATGATGTGCCTGTTTTGTCTTTTAGAGAATTTTTAGAGTTAAGTTTAAAAGAAAAATTTAACAGTTTTTCATTCGAAGAAATTTTACAAAACCACGAAGAAATCGCATTTAATATAATCTCGGAAATTAAACCGATTAAATATTTTGAAAACTATTTACAATACGGGGCTTATCCGTTTTTTTTAACAAGCACTGAAGAGAGTTTTATACTCAAATTAATTGAGGTTATCAATAAAACAATTGAGAGTGATTTATTGTATTTATTTAATATTGACATTAGAAATATACATATTCTTAAAAAAATGCTTGTTTTACTCTGTGAAAATCCTCCCGGTAATTTTAACGTTACGACTATTTCAAAAGAGATGGGAATAAACGTAAGAACTCTTTATAATTATATTGATGCTTTAAATAAAGGAAAGCTTATTCATCTTCTTTATTATAATAAAAAAGGAAACGCACTCTTTCAAAAGCCGGATAAAGTTTTGCTTGATAATCCTAATCTTTTTAATGCCCTGTGCGCTAATCGAAACAAAGGTTCAATAAGAGAAAGCTTTTTTATCTCACAACTTCAATATCACAACATCAGATACTCAAAACAGGGAGATTATATTATTGATAATAAATATACAATCGAAATTGGAGGAAAAAACAAAACTTTTAAACAGATAAAAGATATTAAAAACGCATATTTGGCCATTGATGATATAGAAATAGGAAGTGATAACAAAATTCCTCTTTGGCTGTTTGGATTTTTGTATTGAAATGATTTTCAAAATGTTTGATTTATTTTGAGAAAAAAAAGGGGGAGAAATTACTGAAGCGTTAAGCCCAGCATTTTTCTTACATAATCTTCCGGCATTTGATGGAAGTATAAATATTTGTAAACTTTATCCTCTTTTCCTGCAAGTTTTTTCTCAATAATATCCAAATATTCTTCTTTTGTAGGGATTCTGCCAAGCAGTGCCGTTACGGCTGCCAGTTCCGCACTTCCTAAATAAACTTTAGCACCACGTCCTAGTCTATTGTCAAAGTTTCTTGTCGAAGTTGAAAATACGTTTGCAAAGTCCGCAACCCTTGCCTGGTTACCCATACAAAGTGAACATCCAGGAATTTCTATTCTAGCACCCGCCTGACCGAATATTGAATAATATCCTTCTTCCGTTAACTGTTCTTTATCCATTTTTGTAGGAGGTGCAATCCAAAGTCTAACTGGAACCTGTCCTTCGCCTTTTAAAATCTCTCCCGCGGCTCTGTAGTGACCGATGTTTGTCATACAGCTTCCGATAAACACTTCGTCGATTTTATGAGGTCTGTTTGAATCGGCTAAAACTTCACTGATTGTAGCAACATCATCAGGGTCGTTTGGACATGCTACGATAGGCTCAGTAATTTCATTTAAATCAATTTCAATTACGGCTGCGTATTCAGCGTCTTTATCTCTTCTTAGAAGTTCAGGTTTATCAAGCCATGCTTTCATTTTGTCAATTCTTCTTTGAATTGTTCTTTTATCTTCATATCCGGCTTCAATCATAGCTTCAAGCATTTTGATGTTTGATTTCAGATATTCGGCTACTTGGTCTTCACTGACATCAACCGTACATGCAGCCGCACTTCTCTCAGCTGACGCATCGGCAAGTTCGAATGCCTGTTCGATTGTCAGATTTCTAATGATATCACCTTCGATTTCTAAGATTCTTCCGTTAAAGATATTCTTTTTGTTTTTCTTCTCAACCGTTAAAAGTCCTTGTTTAATTGCAAAATATGGAATTGCGTTAACTAAGTCTCTTAGAGTGATTCCGGGCTGAAGTTCACCTTTAAATCTAACTAAAACACTTTCAGGTACGTTTAGAGGCATACTTCCAGTAACTGCCGCAAATGCTACAAGCCCACTACCTGCCGGGAATGAAATACCGATTGGAAATCTTGTATGAGAGTCTCCTCCCGTTCCAAGTGTATCAGGTAAAATCATTCTGTTAAGCCAAGAGTGGATAACACCGTCGCCGGGTCTAAGCGCTACACCGCCTCTAGAGGTAATAAACGCAGGCAATGTATGATGAAGCTCGATATCGGCAGGTTTTGGATAAGCGGCTGTGTGACAGAAACTCTGCATTACAAGATCGGCGTTAAATCCAAGAGCCGCTAGTTCTTTAATTTCGTCCCTTGTCATAGCACCCGTTGTATCCTGGCTACCGACAGTTGTAGCGGTAGGCTCGACATACATTCCGGGTCTTACACCTTCCATGCCGCAGGCACGTCCGATTATTTTTTGAGCAAGGGTATATCCTACGCCTTTTTTCTCTTCAGGCTGGGCAGGTCTTGTGAATATGTCGCTCTCAGGCTCCATTCCAAGGGATTCCCTTGCTTTTTTAGTTAAGTTTTTACCGATAATTAACGGAACCCTTCCTCCGGCTTGTACTTCATCCGGAAGTGTGTTTGGTTTAAGTTCGAATTCACTTACAACTTCGCCGTTTTTAAGGATTTTTCCCTCATAAGGTCTGATTTCTATAATATCACCCATTTCAAGTTTTTCTACAGGTGCTTCAATCGGAAGCGCTCCGGCGTCTTCACAGGTGTTGAAGAAAATCGGTGCGATAACGCCGCCTATTACAATTCCGCCTCTTTTTTTGTTTGGCACATACGGAATTTCTTCACCTATATGCCAGATTACTGAGTTTGCTGCAGATTTTCTTGAACTTCCCGTGCCTACAACGTCACCAACGAATGCTATGGGATGTCCCGTTTTTTTAAGCTCTTCGATTTTTTCAAGGGCGTCAGGCATTTTAGCTTTTAGCATTGAAAGTGCGTGAAGAGGAATATCGCTTCTTGTAAACGCTTCACTTGCCGGACTTAGGTCGTCGGTATTTGTTTCGCCCGGTACTTTAAATACTACGGCTTTGATGCTTTCAGGAAGTTTAGGTTTTTTAGTAAACCACTCTGCATTTGCCCAGCTTTCAAGTACTTCTTTTGCATATTTATTACCGGATTTTGCCAAATCTTCAACATCATGGAATGTGTCATATACTAACAGTGTATTTTTAAGCTGGTTTGCAGCTTCTTTGGCTATTTCTTCATCTTCGTGACTTAATGCGTCGATTAGAGGTTTTACGTTGTACCCTCCAAGCATAGTCCCAAGGATTTCAACCGCTCTTTTTTTAGAAATGGCAGGGCTTGAAGCTTTACCCTGAACAATGTCGTTTAAAAATGCGGCTTTAACATATGCCGCATCGTCAACTCCCGGGTTGATGTGATTTAGGAATAAATCCATTAAATATTCTTCCTCAGGGATAGGCACCATTTTTAAAAGCTCAACAAGCTCTGCAGTCTGCTCGGCTGTTAGTGGAAGTGGAGGAATTCCAAGTTTTGCTCTTTCTTCAGTGTGTTTTTTATATTCTTCTATGAAGCTCATAGCAATCCTTTTTTGTTTGAATTATAACGCTTTGTTTTACGAATTGTTACAGTTTAAAATATTTTAAGTTAATATGTGTGTGAAAAAGTAACACGTAAATTTTGATATAATTACATAAAAAAGGCAAAAAGTGAATTTTAAAAAAATAGCAAGGGAAGTTTTAAATATTGAAGCCGATGCTTTATTAAGAGCGGATGTTAAAGGAATTGACAAAGCCGTAGAAATCGCCTACAATACAAAAGGAAAACTGATAGTAACGGGGGTTGGAAAATCAGGTCTTATAGGCTCTAAAATCGCCGCAACGTTAGCAAGTACGGGGACTCCTAGTTTTTTTATCCATCCAACAGAAGCCCTTCACGGAGACCTTGGAATGATTACAAAAGACGACAGCGTTCTTGCCATCAGCTACAGTGGAGAGAGCGAAGAGCTTATAAAGATTTTGCCTCATATTAAAAGATTTGATGTGCCTTTGATTGCAATGACCGGTGATAAGAGTTCTACGCTTGCAAGATATGCGGATGTTGTATTGAATATTCATGTGGATAAAGAAGCGTGTCCTTTAAATGTGGCCCCTACAAGTTCCACAACCCTGACCCTTGCTATGGGAGACGCATTAGCTGTGTGTCTTATGAAAAAAAGAAATTTTACAAAAGAGGATTTTGCCTCTTTTCATCCGGGAGGAAGCCTTGGAAAAAGGCTTTTTGTAAAAGTTAAAGATTTGATGAAAAAAGATTTTCCAGTAGCGGATGAGAACGATACGTTAAAAGAATCGATAATAAAAATGACGGAAGGTAAAATAGGACATATTCTTTTTCTTGATAAAGGAAAAATAAAGGCCCTTTTAAGCGACGGGGACCTTAGACGGGCTATGATGAGCGAAAACTTTGATTTGAATAAAAAAGCTTTAAGTTTCGCTTCGTTAAATCCTAAGAGCGTTAAAGCCGATATTTTGGCAAGTGATGCCCTTAAATTTATGGAAGATAATAAAATTCAACTGTTGCCCGTAGAAAATGATAACGGAGAGATAATAGGCGTTATTCATATTCATGATTTGGTGGAATCCGGAATAAAATAAATATTAAGGAGATATATTGAGACTGAATAAATTTATAAGTCACCATACGACTTATTCAAGAAGAGAAGCTGATAAACTGATTTTTGACGGAAAAGTCAAGGTAAACGGGGTTGTTGTGACAAATCCCGCATACGACGTACAGCCGGGCGATAAAGTAGCCCTCAACGGCAGACCCGTTAAAAAGAGTACTAAATATACATGTATAGTGTATAACAAGCCAAGGGGAGAATTGGTAACGAAAAAAGACGACAGGGGTAGAAAAACGATATACGATTCTCTTCCGAAAAAATACAGACATTTTATTCCCGTAGGCAGACTTGATTTTGCAAGTGAAGGTCTTTTGATTTTAACCGATTCTCCAAAAGTTGCAGACGCTTTAATGACTTCTGATTTGCCAAGAGTGTATAAACTTAGAATCAAAGGGAATATAACCCCGGAGATGGAAAAGGCTATGCAGGAAGGAATTGTGGTATGTAAAGAAGGGGCTCACAAACTATCAGGCGATAAAAAAATGGAATTAAAGCCTTTTTTAAGTTATCAGATTATTAAAAACGACCCAAAATATTCTACTCTTAAAGTCGCAATCGGGGAAGGTAAAAACAGAGAACTTAGAAGATTTTTTGCCCATTTCGGAAGAGACGTTCTTGATTTAAAAAGGCTCTCATACGGATGGGTCTCTCTTAATGCGCTGCCTACTGGAAAAACGCGTTATTTTGATAAAAGGGAATATAAACTTTTAAAAGAGTTTTTGAATAAAAATTCAAAAAATTAAAGGAGAGATATGCATAAAATAAAGATAAAAACAAATTATAAATCAGAAGTTATAGATATAACCCGGGAAATAAAAGAAACTGTTATAAAAAGCGGAGTTAAAGACGGTATAGCGGTTGTTTTTTGTCCCCATTCCACAGCGAGTCTAATAGTTTTTGAAAAAAGCGACGCTGCGTTAAAGAGGGATTTACTCGGAATGTTTAAAGATATCGTGCCTTTTAGGAATTATTCCCACTCTAACGCCAGGGCTCATTTAAAAGCCGCTTTTTTAAGAAGTGATTTAACGTTTATAGTGGAAAACGCAGATGTACTGCTTGGAGAGTGGCAGGGAATTTATCTTGTAGAGTTTGACGGACCTAGGGAAAGAGAAATTGTTGTAAAGGTTATTAATGGTTAATCCTATTTTGGTGGTAATCGTTTTACTTTTTATTGCTCTTAGTTTTAACATTCCTTTTGCGAGGTTTAAAATACCTCCTATTATCGGATATATTTTTACGGGGATTATAATTTCCAATATTTTTCATCTTGACAAACATACTATAGAAGTGGTTGCTGAGCTTGGTATTGTATTTTTGATGTTTATGATAGGACTTGAATTTTCACCTGAGAAACTCAAATCCATGAAAAAAGAGGTATTTGGGTTTGGTTTGGCGGAGATGACAATAGTTGGAAGCATATTTGGATTTATTTTTTGGTGGCTTTTTGATATGGATATAAGAATAGCTTTTGTTATAGGTTCTGCTTTGGCTCTTAGTTCTACGGCAATAGTATTAAAACTCCTTAACGAAAGCCGCGAAATATCAAAACCTTACGGGCGTATAGCTCTTGGAATTTTGCTGTTTCAGGATATTGCCGTAATTCCTATTTTAATAGCAATTTCAATTATAGTAAATAAAGACGCTAATCTTACGCAGCTTGTTTTAAAAACGATAGGCGGTTTTTTAGCCCTTGGAGTTTTTATTGTTATTTACGGAAAGTATATCGCACCTTTTATAATAAGCCATGCCACAAAAACAAAATCAGACGAAATATTTATGGCTACAGTTTTGCTGGTTGTGTTAACGGCTGCCGAAATAGCCCACTTTTTTGGTCTTAGCTATTCTTTAGGAGCGTTTTTGGCGGGTATGATTTTAAGCGAGACAAAATATAAATATCAGATAGAAGCCGACCTTGTACCGTTTAGGGATTTATTGCTTGGTATATTTTTTGTCTCCGTAGGACTTATGGTTAATATTAAGTTTGTAGCTGAAAATATATTTTCGATTTTATTGATGAGTGTTGCTATTATGACGCTTAAAGCTGGAATTATTTATTTTATGCTTAAATATTTTGTTAAACATAACCGTATAGCCATAAAAACGGCTTTTATTCTTTCCCAAGTGGGTGAGTTTGCTTTTGTTATTTTTGCTTTGCTTGGAAAATATAATCTGGTGGATAGTAATCTTTTGCAAAAGCTGGTGGTAGTGGTTGTTATTTCTATGATTTTAACTCCTTTTATTTTAAGGTATATTTATAAAATAGCCGATATTTTCGATAAAGACGTTCAAAATTTTGAAGAGTACGAAATAGCCCCGGCAGAAGTTAAAGGTCATATTATTCTTATAGGATATGATAAAATAGGTCAAAGAATTGCCAGAAAACTGACTCGTGCAGGTATTCCGTATGTAGCTATAGACAAACAGATAGAAATGGTAAAACAGGGGCTAAAAAACGGCGATAACGTAATTTTTGGAAATGCCGCAAATAAAAGGGTGCTTGAGAGTCTAAATGTAGAGGATGCAAGTGCCGTTATAATTACTACGCTTAATGAAGAACATACGCATTTAATTACGGAAAATCTTCTTAATATTAACCCTAATTTAAATATTATCGTTTTAACAGACGATGAGGTTGAAAAAGAATTTTATAAAAATCATAATGTTTATGTTATCGACAAATCAAAAGAGCTTGCCGAAAAACTTATAGAGCTTGCCCTCAGATGCGAGCTTAAACCGAAAGAGTGCAAATTATGATAAAATTCAATTAAAAAGGATTGCGATGTTTGAAAAATTGGTAGAAAATATAGAAAACTATAAAAAGCCTTTGGCATTTGGTATTGCAAGGGTTGACCTTGGACAGTTAAATCACGATAAAATTTTACAGGCGACATATCCCGTAGTTAATTGGAACGAGAATTTCGGCAGTGCGGCCGTATTTATTAGAAGTTTAATTGAAACGGGGGTTGATATTGATTTTAGCGGGAGTGAATTTGTAGCTCCCGTTACAAAAGAATTTGTGGATACGGCTCTTAACTATTTCGGTGAGGATTTGGTTGCCGAGGCTTTAGGTGATAGGCATAAAAATATTCAGGTATTAAAAGTATTAAAAGAAATTTTTGAAGAGGATAATTATGATAATTACAGAATATGCTTTTTGTTTGAAGATACCAATCCAAAAAGCGTAGAGGCGGTATATCTTAAACTGTATGCCCTCTCTCAAAGAAAAGTTCCTTTAAGAAGTATTAATCTAAACGGAGCTTTTGGAGTGCTTCATAACTGTGCATGGGTTGGAAATGTTCCTATTGAGCTTGATTACTTAAGAGCGAATGAAATTGAACTAAAACTGCGTGATGCTTATCCTGAGATTGAGTATGTGGATAAATTCCCTAGATTTTTATCTCATGTAGTGCCTGAAGACAATATTAGAATTCTTGATACCGCAAAAGTTAGAATGGGAGCTCAGTTGGCACCGGGAACAACCGTAATGCCGGGAGCTAGTTATATTAACTTTAATGCCGGTACTGAAGGTCCGGTTATGGTTGAGGGAAGAATCAGCTCAAGTGCCGTTGTAAAAGAGGGTGCCGACGTTGGTGGGGGAGCTTCCATTTTAGGAGTTCTCAGCGGAACAAACGGGAATCCTGTTACTATAGGAAGAAACACGCTTCTTGGGGCAAATAGCGTAACAGGTATTCCTTTAGGGGACGGATGTATTGTTGATGCCGGGATTGCTGTGCTTGAGGGTACTAAAATCTGGATAAGCGAGGATGAATTCAATAAAATTAAAGAAGTAAATCCTGAATGGAAAGCCGAATATAAAGAGTATTTTAAAGGTCTTGAGCTGGCAGGGCTTAACGGTATTCATTATAGATTTGACACTACAAAAGGAAAAATGGTTGCGTTTAGAAGCAGAAGAGAAGTTAAATTAAATGAAGAGTTGCATTAATTCCTTTTTATAAGGAAATTATTTAACAATAGTAGATGATTTTTTTTGATATAATTTCAAACTCTAAAAAATAATAAAGGACGACAATGGCTAGAAGATGTGAAATCTGTGGTAAAGGTCCTCAATTCGGAAACAGAGTGAGCCACTCAAACAGAAAAACAAGACATAAATTCGACCCGAATATTCAACATGTGAGAATTGAAATAGACGGTGAGAGAAAAAGAATTAAAATCTGTACAAGCTGTCTTAAAAGCTTGAAAAAATCAGTATAAGTTTCCCCTTTTTGGGGTATAAATGAAATCTGTTAATTTTAAAAAATCCTTTTTTAATAAACTTATTACATTTCTTCATTGGGAAAAAAGCGAAAAACCTGAAGTTGATTTATCTGCTGATATATGGTCTGAACTAAAACCTTTCAGAGCTCCTGTAATTTTAACTATTTTAGTTATGTTGTTCGGTACTTTAGGTTATATTTGGATAGATAAATTTTCTTTAATGGACGCTTTGTATCAGACCGGAATTACTTTTACCACTGTAGGATTTGGAGAAATAGCCCCTATTTCCAAGATAGGAAGAATTTTTACCATATTTTTGATTATTGCCGGATTTGCTGTTTTTTCTTACGCTTTAGGGGTAATTGTAGATACTATTAACAAAGGGCGTCTTTTAGCGCTGCTTAAGGAGAATAGAATGCTTTATAAAATAGCCAGACTTAAAAACCATGTGGTTGTGTGCTATCATAACGATTATACTATTGAACTTACAAAAGAACTCAGACATGCCCATATTCCTTTTGTCGTAGTCGACCCTAACGAACATTTAGAACAGATTGCCCGAAAGTATAAATATCCTTTTTATATTCAGTCTGAACCCCATACTCTGTTGGCTTTAAAAAAATCGCATTTAAGCAGCGCTAAAGGAGTAATTACTTTATCAAATAATATTCCCGACAACATTGCCGTGGTAAGCAGTGTCAGGCTTTATGAAAAAGATTTAAAAAGACATCCTTATTATATTTTATCCGTAGCGAATACGGAAGAAGAAATAGAAAAACTAAAAAGGCTAGGTGCTGATGAAGTGCTCTCTCCTACCAAACTTATAGCAAAAAGAATAACAGCCATAACGGTAGACCCTGATGTCAAAAATATTTTGGAAGAATTTGTATATTCCGTAGATACGCCTCTTGATTTGGAGAAAATTACCGTTAGCAAAAAATCATGGGTTGCGTATAAAAAATTAAAAGATGCTCACTTAAGAGAGCTTTTTGATGTTACTGTAGTAGGTATTAAAGAAGCAAATGGTAAATTCATTCCCATTCCAAAAGGAGATGTTACTGTTAAACCCGGAGATATATTGTTGATTATAGGGACGGCTAAAGATATGAAAAAAGCCAGAAAGGTTATAAGAAGTACGACTAAGCCTAAAGAGTTAGACTTTATATAGGAGAAAAAAATGAATTTTAGAATTACGCCTATAGAAAAAGGAATTTGTGCGGTTGATGGTATATACGCTTCGGCGGTAAACGCCGGATTTAAAAAAGAAGGGTATGACGTTGGGTTTATAAGAAGCGATAAACCTATGGATATTGTTTATTTATTTACCACCAATAAATT
>NZ_JBMXVQ010000088.1:0-17442 GCF_053999135.1 Caminibacter sp. | reverse complement strand
AATCCTAGTGGGAAAAGCGTAGGGGAGACACCCTGAACCATTTCGAACCAGGAAGTTAAGCCCTACAGCGCTGATGATACTGCATCCTTACGGATGTGGGAAAGTAGGTCCCCGCTAGGATTTATAGTGTATACTTTTAACCTCTTGAATTTACCTTAGCTAATCTTTACTTTAACCCTTAATATTCTGTCTTTAATCCTTTGTTCGTTCTAAAGAGTCTGGCACTTTTGCTCCGCATTTCTTTTAATCGCTACTGATATATTTGCTCTTTTTAGCTTTTACGAAATGTTAAAAATTTGCGCTCTTGTTGAGCGTATTTCCTAAGTACCGAAATAATCCTTGCTTGACAAAAGTTAATATTTTAATTAAAATCTCAATAAATGTTTTGTTACCTTCAACTCTTCAAATAATCTTCAAAAGGATAAAATCGCATGGAAAAAGAGAATAAAACTATAGAACAAAATGGAGAAAAATCTTTATCTACAGAAGATAAAAAACAACGAACTCATATACCTGTAGAAGGTTATACTATTGAACAGCTTCGTCAAATGCCTACAGATGAGTTAATAGAAATAGCCAAAAAGTTAGGAGTGGAAAATCCTCAGGAATATAAACGCCAGGATTTAATGTTTGAAATTTTAAAAGCTCAGGTACAACAGGGAGGTTATCTGTTATTTACCGGTATTTTAGAGATAATGCCTGACGGGTATGGCTTTTTAAGAAGTATAGGAGGAAATTTTGAAAACTCGGTAAATGATGTGTACGTATCTCAAACCCAAATAAGAAGATTTGCTCTTCGTACTGGTGATATAGTTACGGGACAGGTCAGACCTCCTAAAGACCAGGAAAAATATTATGCTCTTTTAAAAATAGAAGCTGTTAATTATCTTCCTCCTGAAGAAGCTAAAAACAGACCTCTTTTTGATAATTTAACTCCTTTATATCCTAATGAAAAATTAAAACTTGAATATGAACCTACTAAATTAACGGGAAGGGTTTTAGATTTATTCGCTCCTATAGGTAAAGGTCAAAGGGGATTAGTTGTTGCGCCTCCAAGAAGCGGTAAAACGGTCTTTTTAAAAGAGATTGCCCATGGAATTACTAAAAATCATCCTGAAGTGGAACTTATGGTTCTTTTAGTGGATGAAAGACCGGAAGAAGTTACTGATATGCAAAGAAGTGTAAAAGGAGAGGTTTTTAGTTCTACTTTTGATAAGCCGGCTCAAAATCATGTAAGAGTAGCCGAACTTGTGATAGAAAAAGCGAAAAGAATGGTCGAGATGGGAAAAGATGTGGTTATTTTGCTTGATTCTATTACAAGGTTGGCTCGTGCTTATAATGCTGTAACGCCTGCAAGCGGTAAAGTATTAAGCGGCGGTGTTGATGCTAATGCCCTACATAAACCTAAAAGGTTTTTTGGAGCTGCAAGAAATATAGAAGAAGGCGGTAGTTTAACTATTATAGCCACTGCTTTAATAGATACTGGTTCAAAAATGGATGAAGTTATTTTTGAAGAATTTAAAGGAACGGGGAATATGGAAGCCGTTCTTAGCAGAAGAATAGCAGATAGAAGAATTTATCCGGCAATCGATTTACTTAAATCAGGAACAAGAAAAGAAGAACTTTTATTAACTCCTGAAGAGCTTGCAAAAGTATGGGCTATAAGAAACATAATAAGCGAAATGGATGAAATAGAAGCTCTTAAACTTCTTTATTCCAAAATGCTTAAAACTAAAAATAATAGAGAGTTTTTAAACGCTATTAATGAATAGATGCGGTGTTTTTGACAGCGGTGTAGGCGGTCTTAGTGTAGCAAAAGAGCTTTTAAGAGCCGGATTTTTTAAAGAAATAATATATTTTGGAGATACGGCAAGGGTACCTTATGGTAACAAAAACGAATCCACAATAATAAGATATTCTCTTGAGGCTCTTGAGTTTTTAAAAAATTTTGATATTGAATTTTTGGTTGTAGCTTGTAATTCAGCCAGTTCAGTAGCTATAGAAGAGCTTAAAAAAGAGGCTTCTTTTCCTGTTGTAGGGGTAATAGAAGCAGGAGTAAAAGCTGTGGAAAAAGAGGATAAAAATTCAAATATTTTATTGGTAGGAACTAAGAGAACTATTAATTCTGGCAAATATCAAAATTTATTACTTAAGAAAGGTTTTAAAAATATTCTCTCTAAAGCAACGCCTCTTTTTGTTCCTTTGGTAGAGGAAGGGTTTGTTGAGGGAAAATTAGTAGATGATGTTTTTGAAATATATTTTTCCGATATAAAAAAAGAAAATATAGATATTATTATTTTGGGATGTACCCATTATCCTTTTTTATCTTCTTCTTTTAAAAAGCATTTTCCAAATGCTAAACTTATTCATTCAGGTCAGGCTATTGTTGAATTATTAAAAGAACAATATAATCTTTTACCTAAATTTGATTCTACCATTAAACTTTTTGCAAGTGATAATCCGGAAGAGCTTAGAATAAAAGCTAAGGAGTGGCTTAATTTTTCTCTAATTTAAATATTTGAGGCTTTAATATTATTTCCTGAATAACTAAATGTTTTGGAGATTCTATTATATTTTTGACTATTTTTGCTATGTCATCAGGTTTTAGGTGTGCTAGTTCTTCTGAAGACGGTTTAAAAAAAGTATTGGAATGAAAGTTTGTCAGCGTTAAATCCGGTATTATGTTACAAACTTTAACGCCGTATTTTCTTACTTCTTCAAATAATGAAATTCCAAAATGTCTTAATGCGGCTTTTGTAGCTCCGTATACTACTCCCTGCCTTGCCGGGTGTATGGCTGATGTTGATGAAATGTTAATAATAAATCCTCTGTTTTTTTTAATATCTTTTAGGTGGTTTTTGGTTAAAATCATAGGAGATAAAAAATTTACGTTTATCATCTCTTCTATTTTAGAAACTGCAATGTCTTCAAACTGACCGAAATATCCGATGCCTGCATTATGAATTATTCCGTAAACATTATCAAATTTCAGTTTTTTTACAATATCTATGTTGTTTAAATTTACACTGTGTCGGCAGTTTCTGCAAATTTCTATTATTTCGTATTCTTTAAGCTCTTTTTTTATAGCCGCACCTATGCCGCTGCTAGCGCCTGTTAAAATTATTTTCATATTAAGCCTTTGATAAAATCTATAATATCTTTTTCGTCTTTATATCTTGCTTCTTTGTTTTTTATTTCATACGGATACCATGTAACTTCGCTTAGATGTATCTTCCTTAAACGTTTTAAAAAGTCTTTATTCATTCTGAAACTTCCTATTTCTATATGGATTTTATCTAAATCCAGTTCTTTTTTTAGAAATGAGATAAAATTTTTATATACTTCTTTGTAATTATCTACTTTTATTACCGGGTCTATTGCTATTTCCACTGTATAATTTTTTTGTAAAGCTTTTTTTATCGCTTTGATTCTTTTTTCTAAAGAAGGAGCTTTTTTTTCAAATTTTGTAACTTCTTTGGGAGAAAGAGAAAATCCGAGTAAAAAATTTTTAGGGGGGTTGTCGGGAAGTTTATCCGTATTTGCGGATTTTGTTCTGCTTTCTATTAATAAGTCTTCTCTTTTTGAGGCCAGTTCTATCCACTTTTTATGAAATGGATAAATTCCTTCAAACGCTAAAAGGTCTGTTTCATAGCTGATGGGAATATATGCGTTTTTTAGTTTTGAAGCGTTATTGATAAAATCATCTTCATTGACAAATATAACAGGATAACCGCATGGATACATTCCGCCTAAATAGCAGTATTCGCAGTTATAAATACAGCCTAAAATCTGGGTTGAATAATAAAAATTTTTGAATCCTCTATTGTTACAGAATTTACTTCCTTTATAAAAAACGGTATTCTCTTTTACGGCTAATATTAAAGCGTTTTTTGATTTTTGATAATTAAAATTTTGATGAAATCTGTTAAAGATATCTTTGTAGTGGTTTATTAAAATTATTTTTGGATTAAATTTTGTTATGATTGATTGGGTAATGGGATAATTTAAGGCTTTTTTTTCTATATATAAAATCATAACAGGCTCTTTTTTAATTTTTCTATAAATAATTGTGTTTCTTTTTTATTGTTGGTTTTAGGAATATTTGGAAAAGGAATGTTTTTTATATGCATATAAGTTAAAAGTTCTTTTAATTTGGCTTTTTGAGTTTGTGTTAGGTAAAGGTTTTTTATTTTTTCTTCTATATCTGGAAATGATGTTGGGTTTTGAAATCTTTTTATAAGATATTTGATTATGGGAAAAGACTTCTTTATCAGTTTTGGAACAATGTCTTTATTAAAAGGTTTATTTGGAGTATCACTTACTATTTTATAAAGGATGATTTTTTCTACACTTAAAAACTTATAAGCAGCTTCAAAAAAACCGCTGCTTTCCATATCTACCAGCGGAAAATATTTTTGGGGTTTAGATATGGTAAAAATTTCTTCTGATGGTTCTTCAAAAAAATCGGGATAGTATTCAAAATCTGTATCGGTATCTGTTATTTTATGGATAAAAAAGCTGCTGCCTACAGGATGTTTGTTGCTGCCGGCTATTCCTATATTTATGGTGGGATAGGTTTTTTTTTGAAGCAGTAAGGCTGTGTTTATTGCGCTTTTTACTTTTCCGCTTCCAGTAATTATTAAATTTATTTCATTATTTTGATATATTTCTCCTGTAGCTTTTAAGTTAAAATATTCTATAATCGGAGCAGCTTCTATTTTTAGAGCCGTTACTATATTAATCATAAAAAAACCTTCTTTTTAAAGGAAATTATATGGGAATTTTTAAAAAATTTAAAGAACTTATCATTTTATGAAAATATTATGAAGCTCATGAAGTGCTTGAAGAATATTGGCATACTATACATACCTTTCTACACATTTTCCATAATGGCAAAAAGGTAGGATTATTTCATACTAAACTACAAAGATAAAAATATGACAGCTCTGTGCTTCTTTTTGCTTACGCAACACTCAAATTTTGCTAAAAAGTGCAAACGGGAGAGCCGTTAAAAAAACGACAACTGCTTGTCGTTTTTAGGCTCGCACGGCGATGAAAATGTGTAAACTTGCACTTCATACGCCTGTAAAGCGCCCTGACGGGTAGACGCACTTTTTTTTTACGCAAAATTTTCGTTAAAATTCGCAATGCTGTCATATTTTTACTTTTTCGTTACTTAAATTTTTCAGTATGAAACAGCCCTAGTTTGAGATGTGTAGAAAGGTATGCATACTATAAGGAAAACTTCGCATCCTTATAAAAATGTTTACAGGGAATTTATTAATGCGGTTGTCTTTTTAGAACTTAAAAAAAGAGGTAAAAATAATTATAAAAAAGTTTGGAATAGTTATGAAAAGTATAGGTATTTATATTATTTTCATGAGGAATTTAAAAAGTTAATGTGTTTTTTAGATAAAAAGAAACCTTTTTTGTTTTTAAGCAACTGACACTTTTTTTTGAATAAATAATTAAGTGGTGCCTCGGGACGGAATCGAACCGCCGACACAGGGATTTTCAGTCCCTTGCTCTACCGACTGAGCTACCGAGGCTTGGAATGAAATTATACTTTTTATTTCTTAAGATCAGCTTAAATATTTTGATTGATTTACTCACTTTATTTATCTTGACAAAAAAAATAAAAGGTGTTAAGATTTTTTTAATAAAAAAAGAAGGGTAAAAGAATGAAAATCAGTGTTTTAACGTTACGCAAACTTATGGCTGTAATTTTTATAAGTATGGTAGTTGTGGGTATCAACATAGGAAGAGAAGTTTATAATCAGATTGTTTTTATAGATAATAATAAAAAGCTTGAAGTTTTAATTAATTTGAGTAAAACTTTAAGCGAACTTATTCACGAAACCCAAAAAGAAAGAGGTATGAGTGCCGGTTTTTTGGCTTCTAAAGGAAAAAAGTTTGCCGATATGCTACCCCGCCAAAGAGAGCTTACGGACGAAAAAATAAAAAAATTAGAAAAAATGCTTAAAACAATAGATTATTCGAAATTTCCACCTGAACTTAAAGAAAAAATAGAAATCTTAAACAGTTATTTGAGGAAGTTGAATGAGATGAGAAATAAGGTTTCAAATTTAGAAATCTCTTTTAAAGAAGAGGTTAAATGGTATACTTCACTGAATAAAGTTATTTTGGATATAATTTCCGTAAGTGCCAAGCTTGCTCCTGAAAAGATTATAGCCCTTGATTTGAATTCTTATACGAACTTTTTAAAAGCAAAAGAAAGGGCCGGTATTGAAAGGGCTGTTGGAAGCGTTATCTTTGGAAAAGATAAAATAACAAAACCTTTATTAATTAAATTTGTTAGATTGATTACCGAGCAAAAAACATATTTTGACGCTTTTTTGGCTACGGCTAATGATGAAATGAAAAATATGTATTTTAAAACGATAAAAAAAGAGCCTTTTATAAAAGTTGAAGAGTACAGAAGTCTTATTTTGTCAAAAGAGAGTAATTATCATGTAAATCCTGAAACATGGTTTAAAGTAATTACTCAAAAAATAAATCTTTTAAAACAGATGGATGATAAAATAGCCGAACTTATCAAAAAAGATTTAGAAACCCTTTCAAGCGATGCTTTAATTTATATTGTTTTGAGCTTTTTTACATTAATTTTATTGATAATAATATTTCTTTCGGCTTATTTTCTTTCAAGGAGACTTGAAGAAACCGAAGAGTTTATTTATGAATTGGCAAGAAGTAAAAATCTTGCCGCTTCAATCGATGTTAATGATTTTACCGAATTTAGAGATGTAAAAGAGGCGTTAAGAAAGTTTTTAGACGTTGTAAAAGAATTTATTATTAATTCTAAACAGAGCGCTGAACAGAATAAAGTGGCTGTTGAAAAATTAAAAAAAGCTTTCAAAGATATTATTAATGCAATAATAAAACAAAATCATATTGTGGAAAACGCTTATTCAAAGGCTTCGGATTTAAGCGGAAAAATTGTAGAAGAGAGTCAAAATCTTGAAGAAATTAAAAAATTTATGCATGAAGTTTACGATGTGCTTTTAAAAACGACAGAAAGTTTTAAAGAGACGATAAGAGACATTCAAAAAAGTGCTCAGGATGAAAATGAGCTTGCTCAAAAACTTCAAACACTTTCTCAAGAAGCGGAAAACGTAAACAGTATTTTAAACGTAATAAAAGAAATATCTGACCAGACAAATCTTTTAGCGTTAAATGCTGCAATTGAAGCGGCAAGAGCGGGTGAGCATGGAAGGGGATTTGCCGTTGTGGCGGATGAGATAAGAAAGCTGGCTGAGAGGACTCAAAAAAGTCTGGTTAATATAGAATCTACGATAAATTCAGTAATTCAGGAAATAATAGATACAAGTTCTCAAATGCAGGAGAGTTCCGGGCATATAAATGAACTGTCTTTAAAAACTGAAAATTTAAAAGATGAAATAAATCTTGTTTCGGAGAAAATGAACGAAGCTATTAAGAATATCGATTTATTTGCGGAAGAGATAAATGTGATTGTAAATACTATGAAAGAATTTATAAATGATATGAAAAAAGTAGAAACAATTTCCGAAGAGAATAAAGAAAAAATTATTCAAAATGAAAAAAATATAACAGATATTGAAAGATTGGCAAATAAAATCTTAGAAGAGATTAAACAGTTTAAACTTTAAAAACCAAACTTTTAAAAATTTCTCCTCTTTCCTTATAACTATTGAATTGGTCAAAACTTGCACACGCAGGGCTTAAGATTGCTACGGAATGTTTATTGTGAATTTTATCTATGGAATTTACGGCGTTTTGAACGGTTTTTGAAATTTCATAAGGTATATTGTGTTTTTTAGACAGGTTTTCAAAAATATCTGTATTTTCCCCTATTATAAATAGACGGATATTTAAATTTTTCATAAATTTAAAAAGCGGGCTAAAGTTTTGTCCTTTTGTGTCTCCGCCTATTATGAGATAAATTCGTTTATTTTGAAATCTTTTTAAAGCGTTTAAAGAAGCGTCGATATTTGTGGCTTTACTGTCATTTATCCATGTTCTGTTTTTTGAGTCGGTTATTTCTTCCATTTTATGAGGGTCTATTTGAAAATCTTTTAGACTTTTTTCTTTAAAATTTAAAATGTAATACACGCTTTTTGCCAAAACCTCATCAAGTAAAAAAGGAGGTTGAAAAAAGTTATTTTTAAAGCTAAACCGTTTTATTAAATCATCTTCGTTTTTATAGGTTATTTTATAGGCTTTAGTAGGGTAGTGTTCAAACTCTTGTGGAAGAATAACAACGTCTCTTTGGGTCATTCTTTTAAGAGGGGAGAGTTTTGCTTTTACGTAATTTTCAAAATTTCCATGCCATGAAAGATGGTCTTCTTTTAAAGGGAGTATTACGAATATATCAGGTTTTGCCGTTTTTGTGTAAAAAAGTTGAAAACTGCTGGCTTCTATTATCCATATTTTTTTATTAATGTCCATATCGGCTAATGGAATCCCTATATTTCCTCCTATATCGGAAATATCTTTTAATAAATGATGTATCATTTGGGTGGTTGTGGTTTTTCCGTTAGTACCTGTAATCCATATTTGAAAGGGCGCTCTTTCAAAAAAATAATCAAATTCGCTTATAAGGTTTTTTGCTTTTTGTATAAGAGTATGATAAGGAGGAATTCCCGGGGATGTGATTTCAAGATAAGAGTTTTCAGGGTTAAATCGGGAAGAGGGTAAAAGGGTGTTGCCGTAAATGTCTTTTGAAATATTTTTAAAGCTGTCGTCGTATATATGCCATCCTCCCTCTTTTGAGATTGCTTTTGTAGTTATTCCGTATCCAAAGAGGCTTTTTGTCATTTTACTATTTCCTTTAAAGCTTTGCCTATATCGCTTGAGACTTTAATGTTGAAAAACGGGACTTTTCTTTTTTCAAGAGATATGTCCACAAACTGAATGTTTTTTTGTTTTTGTTTAATTTTTTCTTTAAATGCACTAAGCGTGGAAATTTCATCCACTAAAATTCCTTTGACTATACTTGCTACGTAAATTTTACCGTCCGCGTATTTTTTAAGGGTTTTTATGGATATGTTTCTGTCTTTTGCCACTGTTTTTAAGAAATTTTCATATGTGGGAAGTAAAAGGTGCTTTTTAAGATATTCTTTATCTTTTTCGTTAAATTTTCTAAACCATGAAACGGGCTGTTTATATTTTCCTATTGCTAAAGAATCTTCTTCTACGCCTATTTTATCGGCAAGTTTTTTTAATACGAAGTGAGGCATAATAACCCCGATACTTCCTACCACCGCATTTTTGTTTGCAACGATTGGTTTTATTGCGCTGATAATATAATACCCTCCGCTTGCAGCCATGCTTTCTACATAAACGTTTACTTTTTTCTTTTTATTTACGTATTTAAGATAAGCGTTGAATTCGTCACTGGCGCTCGGACTGCCTCCTGGGGTATTAAATATCAATAAAAACTCTTTGCAGTTTTTGTCTTTTAATAAAGAATCCATTTTTTTTGTAATGGAATTTATGTAATCCACCGTAATTGTTTTATTTATGTTAATGACAGCTATGTAAGGTTTTGAGGGTTTTGTGTAAGTTGAAAAATTGTTTTTAAAAAAAGAAAAAAGAAGTATTATTTCCGCTATTATAAGCAAACTGACACCTATAAGAATTATTTTTTCTTTAAGAGCCCTTATTTTGAATATTTTAAGTTCGGCTTTTAATTTTTCGTTTTCTGTTTTAATCTCTTCCATGGTTTTCTCCTATCTTAATTTTATACTTAATATAGCGATAATGTTTGCGATTAGGGCTATAATCCAAAACCTAATAGTGATTTTGTTTTCATTCCATCCTAAAAGTTCGAAATGGTGATGTATCGGAGCCATTTTGAATATTCTTTTTCCTCTTGTTTTAAAAGAGCCCACCTGTAAAATAACCGATACTGTTTCGAGAATAAATACGAATCCTATAAGGGTTAAAAGAATTTCCGTCTTTGTCAAAACGGATATATATCCAATTGAAGCTCCGATGCTGAGACTTCCGCTGTCTCCCATAAATACTTCGGCCGGATTTGCGTTATACCATAAAAATCCAAGAAGACTTCCTATAAGGGCACTTGCAAAAATAGCAACTTCTCCTATACCGGCTTCGTAAGGTAAAAAAAGATATTTACTGAAAATAACGTTTCCCATAAGATATGAAAAGATAAGCAGAGTCATTAATGAAAATACGCTTGGAATGGTTGCGAGTCCGTCAAGACCGTCTGTTAGATTTACGGCATTACTCATAGCAACTATAATAAAAGACCAAAATATAACGGCAAATATTTTCATATCAAACAGGGGATATTTATAAAAAGGAATATAAAAGTTGGTATCAAAACCGTAAATATATAAACCTGCTGTTATTATAAGCGCCACTAGCCACTGAAGAGCAAATTTTTGTTTAGGCAGTAAACCGGCCTGGTTGTTTTTTTGAAGGATTTTACCAAGGTCGTCTATTATTCCTATAGTCATAAACCCTAAGGCCGTTAAAATAGCGGTAATAACGAAAAAATTATATTTTGCGCTGATAATTGTCGCTATTAGCGCTGAGACAATAAATACCACTCCTCCCATAGTTGGAGTTTTTGATTTTTGTTTATGATTTTGAGGGGCTAATTCAAAAATAGGCTGTGTTACTTTACTTTTTGCCCATTTTATAAATTTGGGCATAAAAGATATTGTCAGTATAAACGATAAAAAGAAAGCTATAATAGCCCTTACCGATATGTAATGAAAAATATTCAATCCTAATTCATGGAGATAATATAACACTTAACGGCCTTTTTTGGGTAAAATTTTAACAAAAAAAGGACTTATTATGACATTTAGCGGAAAAAATGTTTTAATAACTGGAGCTAGCAGAGGAATAGGGGCTGAAATCGCGAGAGTTCTTGCAAAAAAAGGACTTAAAGTTTGGATAAACTATAAAAGCAGTGCCGAACTTGCCGATAAATTAAAAGAGGAAATAGAAAATGCCGGGGGAGAAGCCGCGGTTATCGGATTTGACGTAAGTAACGAAGCGGCTTTTGTCGATGCTGTTAAAACTATTGTAGACAGTGACGGAGAGCTTAGCTATCTTGTAAATAATGCCGGAATTACAAACGATAAACTTGCTATGAGAATGAGTGTTGAGGATTTTAGAAAAGTTATAGACGCTAATCTTACATCCACTTTTATAGGATGCCGCGAAGCGCTAAAAGTTATGGGCAAAAAAAGATTTGGAAGTGTAGTAAATGTGGCTAGTATTGTTGGAGAAACCGGAAATATAGGTCAGGCGAATTATGTAGCAAGTAAAGGCGGAGTAATTGCTATGACTAAAACGTTTGCTCTTGAAGGGGCTGTTAGAAATATAAGATTTAACAGCGTAACTCCGGGATTTATTGATACCGATATGACTAAAAATCTTCCTGAAAAAGTTAAAACGGAACTTTTAAATAAAATTCCTTTAAAAAGACTTGCAAAACCCGTTGAGGTTGCAAATGCAGTGGCCTTTTTATTAAGCGACGAGGCCAGTTATATTACAGGGGAAACGTTAAAAGTGAACGGCGGAATGTATATGTGATATGAATGTTAATTTTCACATTTTTATTATTTTATGCTAAAATGCTGAAATAAAAAATAAAAGGAGACAAAATGGCGTTATTTGATGAAGTAAAAGAAGTAATCGTAGAGCAGTTAAATGTTAGTCCTGAAGAAGTAAAACCGGAAGCTAAATTTGTAGAGGATTTGGGAGCTGACAGTCTTGACGTAGTAGAAATGATTATGGCTTTAGAAGAAAAATTCGAAATAGAAATTCCAGATAGCGAAGCTGAAAAAATTCAAACTGTTCAAGACGTTGTAGATTATATAGAAAAGGCGAAAAGTTAATTTTTTCGCTTTTTTGATTTCAATATGAAGATATGAGGATAAATTAGATTATCTTCATATCTTCATATTTTAAGGCATAAAGGATATTAATGAGAGTTGTTGTAACTGGTATAGGTATGATTAACTCGGTAGGGTTAACTAAAGATGAGAGCTTTAATAATATAATCGACGGGAAAACAGGAATAGATAAAATAACTCATTTTGACCCTGAAGGTTTTGCTTCTCAGATAGCCGGAGAGGTAAAAGGATTTGACCCGAAAACAGTTATGGACCCAAAAGAAGTTAAAAAAGCCGATAGATTTATTCAGCTTGGACTTGCGGCTGCAAAAGAGGCTATGGAAGATAGCGGTCTTAAAGAGTATGAGGGGGAAAAATTCGGTATTAGCGCAGCAAGCGGTATTGGCGGGCTTCCTGTAATTGAAAAAGCAAGCGTTATAGTAGAAACAAGAGGTCCTAGAAGAATATCTCCGTTTTTTATTCCGAGTGCTCTTGTGAATATGCTTGGGGGATTTACTTCAATAGAATATGGATTAAAAGGGCCTAATCTTGCAAGTGTTACGGCGTGCGCAGCGGGGACTCATGCAATTACCGAAGCTTATAAAACAATAAAAGCCGGAATGGCCGATAAGATGATGGTGGTGGCCGGGGAAGCCTGTATCTGTCCGGTGGGAGTTGGAGGATTTGCGGCTATGAAAGCCCTTTCTACCAGAAACGACGACCCAGCTCATGCCAGCAGGCCTTTTGATGCTAAAAGAGACGGATTTGTAATGGGAGAAGGGGGAGCTTGTTTGATTTTGGAAAAATATGAAGACGCAGTAAAAAGAGGGGCTAAAATTTATGCTGAAATTATAGGAGTTGGTGAAAGCGGAGATGCAAATCATATTACAACTCCTGCTTCCGGAGGTGAGGGTGCTTATAGGGCTATGAAGATGGCTTATGAAATGGCAGGACGTCCTAAAATAGATTATATTAACGCTCACGGAACATCTACTAAATACAATGATTTGTATGAAACGATGGCAATTAAGAAACTTTTCGGCTCTAAAGAAAACTGTCCTCCTGTTAGTTCTACAAAAGGGGCTACAGGACATTGTCTTGGAGCCGCAGGGACTATTGAGGCGGTTATTACCCTTATGGCGATGGAGAGAGGAATTATGCCTCCTACTATTAATTATGAAGAGCCTGATCCTGAATGTGATTTGGATTATGTGCCAAATAAAGCCAGGGAAGCTGAAATTAATGTAGCTATGAGTAACTCTTTTGGATTTGGTGGAACAAACGGAGTTGTAATATTTAAAAAAGTAAAGTAAAGGTTTATTTTGGCAGTACTTGATTTTGAAAAAAAACTCCACGAGCTGGAAGAACAAATTGACGTTGCTAAAATAAAAGGCGACACTCATGCCGTTGAAACGTTAAAAAAAGAACTTGAAAAAGAAATAAAAAAGACTTTTAAAAATTTAACCCCTTATCAAAAACTTCTTCTTGCCCGTCATCCGGACAGACCTCATGCGATAGATATTATAAAAAGAATTATGGATGAAAAATATGAACTTCACGGAGACAGGGAATTTAGGGATGATGAGTCTATAATCTGTTTTATAGGTAAAATAGGCGATGAGAAATGTGTGGTTATAGGGGAAGAAAAAGGAAGAAACACTAAAGAAAAAATTAAAAGAAATTTCGGTATGCCTCATCCGGAAGGTTATAGAAAAGCTCTTCGTGTAGCAAAACTTGCAGAAAAATTTGATTTGCCTATTCTTTTTTTAGTTGATACTCCGGGGGCTTTTCCTGGGATTGGAGCTGAAGAGAGAGGGCAGAGTGAAGCAATTGCCAGAAATCTTTTTGAACTCTCTAGAATAAAAACCCCTACTGTTTCAATCGTAATAGGAGAGGGAGGAAGCGGGGGAGCGTTGGCTATAGGTGTGGCCGACAAACTTGCTATGCTGAAATATTCTGTATTTAGCGTTATTTCTCCGGAAGGTTGTGCGGCTATTTTATGGGGTGATAACTCAAAAGTCGAAACGGCCACCAAAGCGTTAAAAATCTCCGCTGAAGAGCTTAAAGAACTAGGGCTTATTGATGATATTATAGAAGAACCTGTAATGGGAGCTCATAAAGACTATGATTTAACAGCTGAAAATATTAAAAAATATTTTTTAGAGCAGGTAAATAAGCTTAAAAACCTTTCTAAAGAGGAACTTCTTCAAAAAAGATTTGAAAAGTATCTCAATTACGGAAGCTTTAACGAATAAGCTTCTTTTTTTGTTCTTTATAAAAAGTGACGGAGGTGTAATTTTTATTTTAGTGAACGAAAATCATAAAACTTGACTTTTTTTCACTAAAAAAGATATAATTTTAAAAAATTAACAAAAAGGAGAAAAAATGCCAAGAGTTGTTGGATTTAAAAAATTAGAGGCTGTATTTAGAAAAGCGGCAGGAATTGATTTAGATAAATCAAAAGCAGACGAAATTATCGATATTATTGAAAAAAAATTTCATGATATGCTACTTGTAGCTGTAGAAAAAGCAGGATACAACGGAAGAGATGTGATTATGGAACCGGATATGCCTGTGACAAAAGGTTTTGAAGAGTCTTTAAGACAGTTTAGAGAGCTTGAAGAAGAAGTGGATATTCAAGACGTATTACAATTTTTAGAGCAAGTGCCACCGCTAAAATATCCAATCAGTGCAGAGCTTGAAGAAAAACTTCCAGAATATATCGGGGCTTTAATGTTAATTATTGCAAGAGTTCTTAAAGAATTGGGAGCTCAAAGAAAACCTTCAAAAGAAGACATCGAAAGAACAAGAAGAATTTTAGACCTTACTCTTTAATTCTTCTTTTTTTCTTTTTAATTTATACAGTGACTGACACAATCTATTAATAAAAAAAGAAGGAGAGTTATTTTTTTGTTCTCTCCATCTCTTTTGCCAAATACCTTGCCGTATAGCTTACATCTTTATATTTTTCAATTATCTCTTTTACGTTTCCTGTTGCTATTACCTTACCGCCGCCACTGCCGCCTTCAGGTCCCATATCGATGATGTAGTCTGCGTTTTTGATAAAATCAAGATTATGTTCAATAACTATAACGCTATTTCCCAAATCTACCAGATGTTGTAATACTTTCATAAGATTGTCAATGTCTTTGAAATGAAGGCCCGTTGTAGGTTCGTCCAAAATATAAAGCGTATTTCCGGTGTCTCTACGGCTTAGCTCTTTTGCGAGTTTAATTCTTTGAGCTTCCCCACCGCTTAAAGTTACGGCATTTTGTCCAAGAGTTATATATCCAAGTCCCACGTCTTTTAGGGTTTGAAGTTTTTGTTTGATTTTTGGTATTTTTTCAAAAAACTCATACGCTTCATCCACGCTCATTTCAAGTACATCGGCTATTGATTTTCCTCTGTATTTAATTTCAAGCGTCTGTTCGTTGTATCTTTTTCCTCCGCAAGCTTCACACGTTACCATTACATCAGGAAGAAAATGCATTTCTATTTTTATCTGTCCCTCACCCTTACACACTTCACATCTTCCGCCCTTTACGTTAAAACTAAAGCGTCCCGGGGTATACCCTCTAAGCTGAGCTTCCGGGGTTGAAGCAAAAAGTGCTCTTATATCGTCAAAAACTCCCGTATAAGTTGCCGGGTTACTTCTTGGAGTTCTGCCAATCGGGCTTTGGTCAAGATATATTACTTTATCGAGCTGTTTTAGTCCCGTGATTTCCACGCCCTTTACTTTTTGAATTTTATGGGCGTGGTTTAAAATTTCCCTGGCAACCGGCAGAAGTGTTTGTAAAATAAGACTGCTTTTTCCGCTACCGCTTACACCAGTTACGCATACAAGGTTTCTTAGAGGGATTTTTACGTTTAGGTTTTTAATATTGTGGATATTTACGTTTTTTATCTCTATCCACTCTTTTTGAGGGCGGTTTTTTTGATAATTTATATCTTTTTCGTATCTTAAATATTTAGCCGTTTGAGTGTCACTTTTCATAAGCTCTTCAACGTTTCCGCTAAATACGACTTCTCCGCCGTATTTTCCTGCCCCCGGTCCGATATCAACGATATAATCGGCGTTTAGTATAGTTTCTCTGTCGTGTTCTACAACTATTACGGTGTTTCCTTTGTTTTTTAAATTTTTAAGAGTGTTAATAAGTTTTAGCGTATCTCTTTCGTGAAGTCCGATGCTCGGCTCATCCAAAACATACATAACACCAGTAAGACCGCTTCCGATTTGACTTGCGATTCTGATTCTCTGGCTCTCACCCCCGCTTATCGTTCTGGCGTCTCTGTGAAGTGTGAGATATCCAAGACCCACATCTACTAAGAAAAACAGTCTCTCACGTATCTCTTTTAAAATAGGCTCGGCTATTCTTTTTTCCTGATTACTTAAGTGAGAGAAATTTTTTTCGTCTTTAAAAAACTCATACGCTTCGCTTATAGGCATAGAAATAATTTCGGCAATTGTTTTTCCTGCCACTTTTACGGCAAGGCTTTCAGGTTTTAGCCTGAATCCTTTACAAGAAGGACACACACTTTCACTCATAATTTCGCTCATATCTTCATCTTTATATAAATCAAGTGCGATTTGTCTAAGACCCGGCCATCTTTTTGAAATTTTGTGTTTACCGTATGTAAATTCTATTTCATAAGCCGTACCGTTTAAAATTATCTTTTTTTGGTATTCGTCAAGTTCATAAAAGCTTTTATTCATATCTATATCAAGTTCGCGACAGAGGGCTTTGAAAAACTCCTGATAATATTTTTTATTAAATCCCCAGACAAGTGGAATAGCACCTTTATTTAGAGGTTTGTCTTTAATTACTTTTTCAATATCAAGAGTATAAGTCACTCCAAGCCCGTCACATTTAGGACACGCACCTTTTGGAGAGTTGAATGAAAAAGCAAGGGGTTCAAGTTCTTCAAAGCTTACCTTACAATCAAAACACGCCATATGTTCGCTAAAATGTATAAAATCCTTTTCAAGTCCGAGTTCTTTTGCATTAAATATTTCTATTTCCACTTCCCTGAAACTTTTATTAAGGGCTTTTTCAACCGCTTCTGCTATACGGGTTTTGTTTTCTTCTTTTATTACCACTCTGTCTATTACAGCTTTTATTGTGTGTTTTTTTGTTTTTTTAAGTTCAATTTCTTCATCAAGTCTGACTATCACTTCGTCAATATACGCTCTGATTATTCCTTCTTTTCTTAGTTTCTCAAGTAAATCTTGAAATTCTCCCTTTTTTTCCTTAATCAGCGGAGCGTAAATAATTACTTTTGCGCCTTCTGGCAGTTTAAGAACCTCATTAATAATATCCTGAGGTGTCATTTGGGTAATTTCTTTTCCGCATAAGTGACAGTGCTGGATGCCTATTCTGGCATACAGAAGTCTTAAATAATCATATATTTCAGTAACCGTCCCCACGGTTGAGCGTGGGTTTTTTGATGTGGTTTTTTGGTCTATTGCAATTGCGGGAGTGAGTCCTTCTATTTTATCGACTTCGGGTTTTCCTGTGCGCTGTAAAAACTGTCTTGCGTATGAGCTAAGTGATTCAATATATCTTCT
>NZ_JBMXVQ010000087.1:0-5373 GCF_053999135.1 Caminibacter sp. | reverse complement strand
TTAAAGCAACTTCTATTGGTGGTTTTTTAACGAAACTTAAGCTTTTTATTCTAACTTATAGTTTCGACTGTTTTTTGAAACTGGATAAAGATAAACAAATTTTACTTTTTAACTAGCAATTTGGGTTAACTTTAGTATACTTTGGAAGTTTACCATGCTTTTCTTTATATTTTTTATGTAAATACTCTTCTACGCTGTTTGGCCAATCAGTAACTGCCCATTTTACTTTTAAGTTATTAAAAATTACTCCGTCTTTTAGCATTCTTTTTCTTGTGGAGTGAGGAGTTTTGCCTTTAACAAGACCCTGTTTAACTCTCATTCTTAAATTTGACGCTCTTCCTATATGCAAAACTTCTCCGTCTTTACCTATTACTTCATAAACACCTGTTCATTTGGTACTTTTATCCCGCCACTTCTTGCATTTTTTAAAAGTTCATTAAAAGAATAACAATCGCTCCATTCAAGCTCAATTACAGGTAAATAAATTTTTCGCTTCATTGTTAACTTTTAGCACCGGTCGTTATAAGATAAATAAAAATAAAAAAGAGAGAATTAAACTCCGGCTTCCTCTCTTCTTTGAAGATAGTCCCAATATTCATCAACATTTTTTTGCCACTCTTCAATAATCCATTTATTTTCAGGTTTAAATAAATGAGCAAATCTCCCCTGTCTTCCAAGGTATTCCTCAATAGGAATTTTCTGCTTTGGTCTGTAAGTAATAGTAAGTTTATGCCCGTCTTCAATCTCATATAAAGGAAAAGCACATGTTTCAACCGCTAAATCAGCAATTTCGGTTGTTTCTTCCGGTTTAAATTTCCACTCAGTCGTACAAGGGCTTAAAGCGTTTATAAATGTAGGTCCTACCGTACTGATTGCTTTTGCAGCTTTTGTCGCCAAATCTTTCCAGTGTTTTGTGCTTGGAATTGCAGTTGCAACGTATGGACATCCATGGGCTGCCATAATCATAGTCAGGTCTTTTTTCTTTTGTTTTTCACCATAACTAACTCTTCCTCTTGGAGTTGTAGAAGTATGAGCCCCTATTGGAGTAGCAGAACTTCTTTGACCTCCTGTGTTTGCGTAGTTTTCATTATCAAGACAAACATATAAAAAGTCATGACCTCTCTCAGCAGCTCCGCTTAGTGATTGAAAACCGATATCATAAGTTCCTCCATCACCGCCAAAAGCTACGAATTTAACACTTTTATCTTCATTATAAAGTCTGTTTTTTTTGCTAAGGGCTTTATACATAGCTTCCGCTCCGGAAATTACGGCTCCCGCGTTTTCAAATCCGACATGAATCCATGAAACGTCCCATGAAGTATAAGGATAAATCGCACTACATACTTCCAGACATCCTGTAGCAGAAGAAACAACCAAATCATCATCCGTTGCGTTTACAACTTCCCTAACTATCATAGAATGGGCACATCCGGGACATAATCTGTGCCCCCCTTGAAATCTATCAGGAGTACAGGCAAATTCTTTTAAATTCGTAATCTTTTTCATAAAAACTCCTTAATTAAATGAAAGTTTCGGACCTCTTAGGTTTATGAAACCTTGAAGAGGAGTAACTCTTTTTCCAGCTTTTGCGTTTTTATCAGTTTCTTTAATCACTTCCAAAATATGTTCAACAGTAGTATCTCTTCCACCAAGACCGTAAATATAATTAGTCATAATGGCACTTTGTCCGTTTGCCGCTAGAGCTCCTGATACTTCATTATATAAAGCTCCCATAGCTCCCATTGGAGCACTTCTGTCAAGTGCCGCTACAGCTTTTACATTTTTTAATTTCTCAGCCACCTGATTATAAGGAAACGGTCTAAATACTCTTGGCATTAATAGACCTACTTTAATACCTTCCTCTCTTGCCTTATCTACGGCAAGCATTGCCGTTTCATAAGCACTTCCCATCAAAACAAGAGCAATATCCGCATCATCAAGTTTATAAGTTTCTACTAAATTATAATTTCTTCCTGTTAACTCGGCAAATTTATTGAATACTTCTTCAATAACTTCAGGAGAATCCATTAAAGCTTTATGTTGATTTGCCTTATGTTCAAAATGCCACTCTTCTTCTGTTTGAGCTCCGTATGTTACAGGGTTTTTCGTATCAAGCATAGGATTTAAAGCTTTATATTCACCTATAAAATTATATGCTTCCTCATCCTGAAGAGGTTCTACCACCTGAGCGGTATGTGAAACCAAAAATCCGTCTTGATTTGTTGTAACAGGAAGTCTTACTCTCTCATCTTCCGCTATTTTAAAAGCACAAAGAGTCATATCATATGCTTCTTGAGGATTATTTGCTATTAAATGAATCCATCCCGCATCCCTTCCTAAATAAAGGTCTGCGTGGTCTCCGTGAATATTTAGAGGAGATGCAAGAGCTCTGTTTACGACAGTCATAACAATCGGAAGTCTCATTCCACTTGCCTGATATAAAACTTCCACCATTAACGCATAACCTTGACTTGAAGTAGCGGTAGCAACTCTACCACCGGCAGCAGCCGCACCAACACAGGCACTCATAGCTGAGTGTTCTGATTCAACCATAACGAATTCACCGTCTACATACCCGTCAGCCAAAAACTGAGCGTAATTCTGAACAATAGGAGTTGAAGGTGTAATAGGATAAGCAGCTACAACATCCACTTGAGCTTGTCTTAAGGCGTGAGCCGCCGCCGTGTTTCCATCCCATACTTCTTTATTTTTTAATTCATATTTTTGTGCCATACTCTTTCCTTTAATCTTTTTTAGGCCATTGTTTTAATGCTTCTTCATTATCAACGTACTCAGGGAACATTAAAAGAGATTTTATAGGCGTAGGACAAACATCCACGCAAACTCCGCATCCTTTACAAAGATTATAATTAATACCTACAATTTTAGCCTGTTTTTTTCCTCTTTTATTAACCACTTCTTCTACAAGAAAACAACTGTCAGGACAACTTACCCAACAAAAGTCACAATCTATGCAAAGCTCTCTGTTAAACACCGGTTTTTCAACTCTCCAGTCAGCAACTGTATAGTTATATGAATGAAACTTGCTTCTTTTTTTATGTTCAGGGTCTTCAAATGCCGGAAGAACCGCTCCAAACTGAACTTTATCCCATGTTGTTAACATTTCTTTTGGTGTTGCCATAATTTCTCCTTATTTTACTTCTTCATAAGCACGTTTGATAGCTTTTAAGTTACCTTCGATAATTTTTTTAGGGAATTTTGAAAGAATATCTTCAATAGATACCAAAAAATCCTCAAACGGAATAATTTGACTTATTTTTATAAAAGCCCCAAGCATAGGAGTATTTGGAATAGCTCTTCCTATTTCTTCCTGAGAGATTTTAATAGCATCGATTACATATACTTTTTTACCTTGAAGATGTTTTGCCATTGCAAGCAAATCCTCTTTATCTAAATGAGAAGTTACAATAAAAACAGTATCATCAGTGGTATTGTCTACAATTTCTTCTTGAAAAACCAATGAAGGGTCTATTACCAGTACATAATCCGGTATCATCCATTTTGAATGGTCTAAAATAGGCTTGTCATCTATTTTATCATACGCCGTCATCGGCGCCCCTCTCTTTTCGGCTCCATATACGGAATAAGCCTGAACGTATTTTCCAGTCCTTGCCATAACATCAGCCAATGCTTTTGCTCCAGTAACCGCACCTTGTCCCGCGCGAGAATGCCATCTTATTTGTAGCATATTTATCCTTTTTTTGCATATTTTATCTAAAATAGACTTAAAGTAAACTTAATATAGCATATTTTTTCTCTTATTTATCATTTTTTCGTATTTTTTTATTTCAATGTTACTTTTAGTAATGCTTAACAACCATATTCAATTATCTAATATCTGTAAAATCCCTTTATATATTCAACTGCTTTTAACACATCAGATTTAACAATTTCAGCACATCTTTTCATATTTTTTTCATTTTCATACTCAAATTTAACACCTACATAATTAATACCGGCTTCTTTAGCACTTACCATATCAAGACAGGTATCGCCTATCATCCAAGCGGCTTCTTTTGAGGCTTTCATTTTATGAAGGGCTTTTAATATAGGCTCGGGATGCGGTTTTGGATTTTCAACATCTTCCCTTCCTATTAAAACTTCAAAATAATTCAAAATTCTGAAATGTTCCAATAATTCTTTGGAATATTCACCCGTTTTTGTGGTTACAATTCCAAGTCTTGCAAATGTTGAAGCCTCTTTTAAAGCTTCTTTTGCAAACGGAAGTAAAAATGTTTTTTGTTTGGATATTTTTCTGTAATGTTCTTTATAAGTCATTACAAAATCCCACACATTTTCTTTAACGCCGAGATTTTCAAACATAATATCAAGAGGAAGACCTATAAGTTTTTTAACTTCTTTATCCCCGGGATAATTTTTACCGAACTTTTCAAAAGTAACCCTAAATCCTTCCAAAATAGCCTCGGTCGAATCTATAAGAGTGCCGTCCAAATCAAAAAGAATAACTCTCACACCATTTCCTTACCTCTTTTTTAATTTCAAAAATATCGTCTATCTCTTTTATTTTAATATTTTCGAATTTTTTAACGGCATCTAAAATTAAACGGCTTATATCCCAAAAACTTATTTTCTCTTTTAAAAACAGATTTATGGCATATTCGTTTGCCGTATTTACCACAACCCCCAAATCACTTTTATTAATAAGAAGATTTTTGATTTCCCATACCGGATAACGGACTTTTTCTATTTTTCTAAACTCAAGTTTTCCAATACTTAACAAATCCACAGGTTCTAAAATTTCTTCTTTTATTTCTTTAAGAATAGCAAAGGCAATAGGCAGTTTCATATCCGTTTTACTGATATGAGCCGTCGTAGAACCGTCTTTCCATTCAACAAAGGCATGAATTATGGATTTTGTCTCTATAAAAGCATCAACATTCGTAGTATTAAAAAGCCATTTCGATTCAAGAAGCTCAAAAAGCTTATTAACCATTGTAGCGGAATCAATGGTAATCTTTACCCCCATCGACCAGTTCGGGTGTTTTAAGACGTCTTTTAACGTAGCGTTTTTTATTTTTTCAATCTTCCAATCCCTAAGCGCCCCTCCGCTTGCCGTTATGTATAATTTATTAAATTTGTATTTTCCATTCAACAGATACCAAAGACCGAAATGTTCACTGTCAATAGGCGTAATTTTTGAAGTATCTATAAATTTTCCGGCATTTACCAATGATTCTTTATTGGCAAGGGCTATTTTTTTACCACATTCCTGGGCTTTTAGGGTAGGCTTAAGCCCAGCGTCACCCACTAGAGCATTTACCACCAATTCACTTTTAGATTTTTCTATAACTTCAAGAATGGCTTCCTCTCCATATTTTACGTTTTTAAAAT
>NZ_JBMXVQ010000086.1:0-44013 GCF_053999135.1 Caminibacter sp. | reverse complement strand
ATGAACTTAAAAAATGGGAAGATATAAATATTGAAGTACCGTTTGAAGTTTATTTATATAAATCAACTTTAACAAAAAAAGGTCCTATATATGAAAAAATTTATAAATACTAAAGCGGTTGCCCTTAAATACAAGGCATATGAAGATAACGCTCCTAAAATTGTGGCAAAAGGAAAGGGAGAAATAGCCAAAAAAATAATTGAAAAAGCAAAAGAGTTTGATTTGCCTATTTTTCAAAACGAACTTTTGGTGGAAAATCTGATAAAAATACAAACCGAAGAAATTCCTCCCGAACTTTATAAAGCGGTGGCGGAAGTATTCGTATGGCTTCATAAAGTAGAACAAAATGCCGAGCTTAGCAGGAGATAGATATGAATATTTCTTATGAAAGAATAGTAAAAGAAATACCGGCTAGTGTTTATATAGTGAAATTTAATTTTAAAACCGAACGGATTGAGGAGATAGACATTATAAATCATATTCCGTATTCAGGTTATGATACATCATTTTTAGAAAAGCCGCAAAATTTAAAAAAAATTGCTTTACCGGAAGATTTTGAACTTTTTATAAAAAAATTAAAAGAATTAAAATATAAAGAGAGTGTGGAATTTGTAGCAAGAATAATTTCTAAAAATAAGGTTTTTAAATTCTTAAGTGTTTATTTAAAAGTAATTAAAAAAGAAAAAGATTGTATTTATGCGCTGGGTTATAATGTTGATGTCAGTGAAAGGGAAGAGTTTGAATTAATTACTGAAAAACTTTTTAGTTACAAACATATAGGGTTTATGATATATCAGGAAAAAATAGTATTCGTAAATGACTATCTTTCAAAAAAACTTGGGATAAAAGCGGAAGATGATACATATGATATTTTTGGCTATGATGAGGAATTTGCTAAAAATATAAAAAGGCGTTTAAGAGGCGAATTTTTTGAAATGTTTTATCCTTATAGGGAATTTATTGTAAATAACAAGAAGTTCTACTGTGATGTGTTTGCTGATACCGTTATTTTTAAAGGGAAATACAGCGGTTTTGTAATAATGGTTGATAAAACGGAAAAAGTAAAAAAAGATATGTTTTTAGAAATGGTTGCGAATATTCATTCTCTGTTTTTATCCGAAAAAAATGTAGAAACCTTTTTACAAGATATTGTCGATTTAATAAATTCGAAAGGTTATAATTCTCAGATAGTGTATAAAGACAGGAAATTTGGAGAGTGTAAAAATTTATTAAGCAGAGTGGAATTTAAAGAAGATAATTTTGAATTTATAATAGAGAGTAAATATGAAAATGATTTTGAGTGTTGCGAAGATTTGGCAAAAGGTTTGGGCAGCGAAATAAAATATGCCGCAGAGTATTTGGTTTTTAATAAATATCTGGTTTTACTTAAAAAATCTTTTGATGAAAGTTTTCAGGCTATCGTAATAACGGATGAAGAATTCAATATCGTGTATTGCAATAAAGTATTTTCTGAATTAAAAGACGGAATAACGAATTTAAATGAAATTTTTAATAATTTAGATATAAACGAAGATAAGCCGGTGGAGAAGATTTTAATAGGTTATGTTGAGGGTAAACATGTTTTTTTAAAAGCAAAAATAATTCCGGTATATTATGATAAAAAATATTATGTTTTTCAAAGTATTATTTTAAACGATGAGCATGTTGTAGTTGATTCTCTTACAAACTTGTTAAACAGAAAAGGTTTTTTGGAAAAAAATTATTTGGATTCTAAAAAAGTTATTGTGGTAATTGACATATATGAATTTAAGTCCATTATAGAATCCCGCGGAAAAAAATATGCCGAGGAAATTTTAAAAAAATTGGCTTCTTTTCTAAAAAAAGAGATAGGTGTTAGTAAAATAGGAAGGGTAGGAGGCGATGAATTTGCTTTTGTTATCGATATTGAAAAAAATGAATTAAAAAATTTTTTAAATAAATTAATAGCAAAAATAAATGCCTTTTTGAATTTAAACGTAAATATAGGGGTCGTTGTTGTCGATGATAAAGAAAATAATTTAGAAATTTTGTTGGAAAAAGCTTATGTGGCTTTAAATAAAGCGATTAAAGAAGGGGGTAATACTTATAAAATTTACGATGAGAATATAGGATTAGAAAAGAAAAAAATTTATATTGTGCATAATTTAATAAAAAGAGCCGTTAAAGAAAATAATATCATTTTTTATTTTCAGCCTTATGTTAATCAGGATTTTAAGGTAGCAGGGGCTGAGAGTTTAATTAGAATTAAGGAAAAAGAGAGGATAATTCCCCCTGCCGAATTTATAGAAGAAGCGGAAGAAAGCGGACTTATCAGCGATATAGAAAAAATAACCTTTCCTAAAATTGTGGAATATGCCAAAAAAGTTGATATAAATTTGAGTTTTAATCTTTCTGCATATTCTTTTATACATAATGAATTTTATGAATCTATTCCGGAAGTTAAAAATCTGACAATAGAAATAACGGAAAGAATTGTAACAAATATGCAGTTGGCAAAGGAAAAAATAGATATAATTAAAAGCAAAAATATAAAAGTTGCAATTGATGATTTCGGAACGGGCTATTCCAATTTTATGTCGTTAAAAGAACTTGATTTTGATTTTTTGAAGATAGATATGAGCTTTATCAGATTTATAGAAACTTCAAAAAAAGACAGGGCTATTGTAAAATCGATTGTAGAGTTTGCTAAAAGTTTGGATTTAAAAACAGTTGCAGAAGGAGTTGAAACTGAAAAACAGGTTGAAATATTAAAAGATTTAGGATGCGATTATATGCAGGGGTTTTATTTTTATAAGCCTATGCCTTTTGAAAAATTAAAAAAATTGTTAGGAGGGGAAAAATGAAAGAAAATTTTAAAATATTGCCTAAACTTGCAAGAATGTCCATTTTAGAAGAGTTTGAAGGAAAAAAACTGATAGACAGAGAAGAATGGGTTAGCAGATATCCATGGCTTGAAGAAAAAAGGGCTACGTTTGTTACTTTAAAAATGAAAGATAGACCAAGAGGTAGTAATTTAAGAGGATGTATAGGCTCTATTTTGCCTTATAGACCTCTTATTGACGATGTTGTGGCCAATGCAAAAGCCGCGGCTTTTGAAGACCCGAGATTTCCGCCTTTAACTCCTGAAGAGTTTGATAGGGTGAAAATAGAAGTCAGCGTTCTTACGGTGCCTGAAAAACTGGAATATACGGATATTGAAGATTTAAGAAGAAAAATACGCCCTGGAGTTGACGGGGTTATTTTGCAGCTTGGAAATCATCAGGCAACTTTCTTACCGGCTGTATGGGAAGAATTGCCTTCTTTTGATTTGTTTTTTGCCCATTTATGTCTAAAAGCGGGGCTTCCGGGAGACTGTCTGGTTTATCATCCGAGTATTTACGTATATCAGGCAATAGAGGTGGAAGAGGAGGATTAATCCTTTTTTCTTTTTGCCGATATGTAAATAAAAAAGGTTTGTAATGCTAAGCGTTGACAGATACGGTTTAAATGCCGCAAGTTTTGATTTTTCTTTTACTACCAGCAGCGGTGATAAAATAGAACTCAATATGTTTGACAGCGTTGAAGCTCAAAGCAGTTTTAAAAAAGGAAGAGGTGTAGTTTCACAGGAGCTTACATTAAAACATTCTTACGGATATGAATTTCATTATGAAGGTAACGGGCTTGATAAAAACGATTTAAAAGAGATAAAAGAGGCTTTTAAAAAGGTAAAACCTCTTCTTGAAAAGTTTTTAAAACAAAAAGACGCCAATGAAAAGGTTATTTCAAACGTTGCTCATGCTTTAAAATCAAAACTCCCGGAGCCTAAAAACGAAGAACATGAAAAAGCTGTTAAACAAGAAGGGGTAAATACGTTTGATGAGGTGTTAAAATCTATAAAAGCCGGGTTAGAGGAGCTTAATGCAGCTAAAAAACTTTTTGATAAGCTTTTTGACAATTCAAAAAAACTTGATATTTTTGCTTAAAACTCCACTCTGTTTTTTCCGTTTCTTTTTGCTTTATACAATTTTTCGTCTGCTCTTTTAATAGCTTCAAAAAGATTTTTATCTGTTTTTCTAATTTCGCTTATACCAAGGCTAATAGTAAAACTGATAGTTTTATCTCCGGCTTTTATTTTTAGATTTTGTATGGCTTCTCTTATTTTTTCAGCTATTGTATAAGTGGTTTGGATATTGGAATTTGGAAGAATTAATAAAAACTCCTCTCCTCCGTATCGGATGAAAAAATCGTCTTTTCTTATGTGTTTTTTTATTTCTTCGGTTAAACGTATAAGTACCATATCCCCTACATCATGTCCGTAAGTATCGTTTATTTTTTTGAAATCGTCTATATCGAGCATTATAATGCCTACCTGTGTATCGGAGAGCTGATATTTTAAAAACAGTTCATGGGCTTTTTCTTTTAAAAATCTTCTGTTAAAAATATTGGTAAGGCCGTCTTTATATGCTTTTTGTGAATAATCTTCCACTTTTTGAGTTAAAAGAGATATATAAGTTTTAATAGTCTGAGCCACATCTAAAAGGGAATTTCTAAAGCTGTCTAATTCGTCTTTTTCTTTTTGTTTTGGAGGTAGTTTGTCAAATTGTTGATTTTTTATTAAAGATAAAATCTTTTTCATTTCGTTAATTTTATTAAAAATCCAGATAAATAATAAAAACAGTATTGCGATGATTGTTATATAGCTAAATATTTCTATACTCATTTTGTTTTTCATGTAATTTTTTAAAACATTAATCGTTTTTGATATGTCGTCTTTTATTACTATATATCCTATAGTTTCATTAAAAAAGTCGACTATTTTTATTTTGGTATATACCAAATTATTTTTTATTTCATATCCGGGTGCCGGTTCTATTAAATAAGGGGTTCCGATTATCCTGTATCCGTTTATTAAAGGAAGGTCTTTAAAAAATAGATACTTTTTAGGAAGTAAAAATTTTTTTAAAAAATTGTCATTTAAATATATGCTGACACCTTTTGCGTTTAATTTTTCAAACATATTTTTAAATACTTTTATGTGAAGCCCAAAAGAAACGCTTCCAAGAAGCCTGTCTTTATAAATAATCGGGTATGTAGCCCTAAGACCAGGGTATAGTCTGCATATATAAAAGTGTGTGGACGGTTGAAAAGATGTAGAAACCCAGAGTATATCCGCTCTTGCTTTACTGACGTCTATGTTAAAAACTTTAAGGTTTGCAAAATTTACGAAACTTGTAGCGGGTCTTTTAAAAAAATGAATTTCTTCAAGAAGGTCTTTTTCGTGTAAAGAGGTATAAAGCGGTTTTACAAAATTTATAAGTTTTGTTCTGTTGTTTTCTAAAAATGCGTTGATAACTATATCAGAAGAACTTATAAATTTGGCAAAAGCGTTTAGAAAATCTTTTTTATTTTCCAGCATTAAGGAGAATTCTTTATTTCTTAACTCATAAATTTCTTTTGCTTTTTGCTGGGTGATTAATTTTATTTCCTGTTGAGAATAATAGAGGGTAAGCCCTATAACAAAAACGCTTAAAAGAAATATTGCAAAATACACCTTATATTTCATTTTTGTCCTTTTAATGCCCAAAAGGGCAAAATATCAGTCTGCTTTTAAAATAGCTCCGTTACTTGCGTTTGTTACAAGGGCTCTGTATTGTTTTAGCCAGCGTCCCGGTACTTCTTTTTTAAGGGGAGTAAATTCTTTTTTTCTTTTTTCAATTTCTTCATTGCTTAATTTTACGTTTATAGAAAAATTATCCACGTCAATTTCTATAATGTCTCCGTCTTTAAGAAGACCTATCATTCCGCCCTCAGCCGCTTCAGGACTGATATGTCCGATGCTTAGCCCTCTTGTAGCGCCTGAAAATCTACCATCAGTAATAAGTGCTACTTTGTCACCAAGTCCCATTCCCATAATAAGACTAGTAGGTGCCAGCATTTCCTGCATACCCGGTCCTCCCTTTGGACCTTCGTATCTGATGACAACCACGTCGCCTTCTTTTACTTTTCCCGAAGTAATTCCTTCTATCGCATCTTGTTGGGAATCAAAACAAACCGCTTTACCCGTAAATTTTCTCTCACCCGTAATTCCGGCGGTTTTAATTACGCATCCTTCTTCAGCCAAATTACCAAACAGTATCGCCAAACCTCCGACTTTACTGTATGGGTTGTCAACAGGATGAATAACGCTGTAATCTTTAACCTCGGCGTCTTTAATTCTATCTGCTACCGTACCGCCTTCGATTACAGGATTATCAAGATATAAAATCGTATCGCTTCTTTTGCTGATTTCTTTCATAACCGCGCTTATTCCGCCGGCTCTATTTATATCTTCCATATGTATCGTCTGAAGGGACGGAGAAATTTTTGCTATGTGTGAAGTGTGACGTGCGATTTCATTTATTTTTGCAAGGTCAAAATCAACTCCCGCTTCTTTTGCAATTGCCATCATGTGAAGTACCGTATTTGAACTTCCTCCCATTGCCATATCCACTACAAATGCGTTATGGACTGCTTTTTCGTTGATAATGTTTCTTATTTTGTACTTTTGAGTTAATTTTTCGTCTTTTGCTATTTCACAAATTCTTCTTGCCGCTTTTCTTAATAATTCTTCTCTCTCAGGTGTAAGCGCTAAAATAGTTCCGTTTCCTTTTAGGGCTATTCCCATAGCTTCTATTAACGTATTCATACTGTTTGCCGTAAACATTCCGCTACAGCTTCCTCCACCAGGACATGCCAGACATTCAAGCTGATACAGTTTTTCTTCGTCCAGTTCGCCTTTTTCAAACTTTCCTACCCCTTCAAATACCGTGGCAAGGTCAATCGGAGTACCGTCCGGAAGATGACCGGCTCTCATAGGACCGCCTGTTACAAAAATAGTCGGTACATTTACTCTTAATGCACCCATTACCATACCCGGAGTTATTTTGTCGCAGTTTGGAATACAGATAAGTGCGTCAAGTTTATGAGCGTTCATAACGGTTTCGATTGAGTTTGCGATAATTTCACGGCTTGGAAGGCTATAGAGCATACCGTCGTGTCCCATAGCGATTCCGTCATCCACGCCTATTGTATTGAATTCAAAAGGCACACACCCGTTTTTTCTTATTTCGTCTTTTACGATTTCTGCGTATTTGTTTAAGAAAAAATGCCCGGGAATTATTTCTATAAAGCTGTTTGCCACACCGATAAAAGGTTTGTCAAAATCTTCGTCTTTAAGACCGCAGGCTCTAAGCAGACTTCTGTGAGGGGCTCTGTGCCACCCTTTTTTTATTTCGTCACTTCTCATTTTCTTCCTTTTTTATTGCTATTTTATCACAAATCGCTAAAAATTTATTAAAATTCTTAATAAAGAATAGAAAAGGGAATGTATGCAACTAGAAGAATTTTTAAACGACTATTTTAAAGAGATAAAGGAGGTAGGAGATTTTCATTTTAATTATCTTATTTCAAATAAATTTAAATTTCCAAAAACCAACTATATTGAACTCAAACGCTTTATAGATACAGCCGTTAATTTTCTTAAGAATATAGATAAAAAGATTCTTGAGGGTTTAGCGGGAAAACTGTACGGAGATATAAACGTTTTGTATGATTTTTATAAAAATTTTGAAAAAAAATCTCAATATGTAGAACTTGTTTTTTATAATGAATATCTTGAAAATATGGAAAAATATAAATCATTAAAAGAAGAGTATGAGAGTCTTAAAAAAAGTATAGAAAAATATACTGCTACAATATCGATAAGTGAAGAAAAATTAAAATCAATGCCTTCTACCGACCCGGGATATAAGAAATTTAAAAAAATGTATGTTGACGCCATTCATGAACTTTCAAAAAAGAGGGACAGATTTCAGGAAGTGAAAGAAGAACTTGCCAATATAGAAAAAAAAGAAGAATTGCAGTTTTTCCCTAAGTTTAACAAATATAAGGAAATGTATTTAAAAAAGCTTGAAAAAGTTATCAACGTTAAACTGTTTTATTTTGAAAAACTTCTTTGGTATAATGCTTCAAAATCTCGTCCTATTGTTAAATTTTTTGACGAAGCGGGAATAGAGGGGGATTTTTCGACTAAGACTTTTATTAGGTATTTTTTAAGGAATATAGATATGTCAAAATCCCGTAACAGCGACTGGCTTAATTATCTTCAAAAAATATTAAAGGTGGTAGAATGAATCTTTTTATTTCATATACTCCTGAAGAAACCGCTTTTTTATTAAATTTAGTGGAAAAAAAAGGAATTAAACTTGGTGATGACTTAGAATTATTTAATGTGAGATATTTTAAAAATGTAATTCTTAAAAAGAGAGATATTATAAAAACCTATGATTTTATTTATCTGAAAAAAGGCAAACTGGCGGTAGTGGATAAAGAAAAAATTATAAAAATTATAAAACCTGGAGAAGTTTTCGGATTTTGTAAAAAGTTTTTTGGAAAAAAATATCCCGTAATCGCTGTTAATGATAGTGATTTAATTCTTTTTGATATAGAAGAGTCGTATTACGCTTTAAAAAAACTAATTAAATATTTGATTAAAAAAGAGATAAAAAATGTCGTATAATTTGATATAATTATACTCAAAAAAATTAAAGGTTTTGTTTTATGTTTATTTTGCCGAGTAAAGAAGATGCAGATTTTATAGTAGGGCATTCAAAGCAGTTTTTTAGAAAAGACGATAATTTCTTAGATAGACAAACAGCTGTTTATCACTACAAACAGGCTAAATTTGAAGAGTTTGAAAAATTTAAAGATAAAGGCTCTTATGAATTAAGGGGGCTTACTTTTATAAAAAATGATAAAAAGTGGAAAAGGTTTTTAGCGTTACATAAATTTTTTGAGCTTAATCAGGCGCCCGGATGGATGGAAGAAGATTTAAAAAATAAAAAAATAATTAAAGTCGCGGAAAAAATTGACGGGAGTTTATTACAGCCCGTATTGATAGACGGTAAAATTTATTTTAAAACGAAGCTCTCTTTTGAAGCGTATCAGGCAAAAAGAGCAAATGAGATAATGCTTAAAAATCCTGCTATAAAACGGTATATTTTAGATAAATTCAAAGAAAACAAAATTCCGGTATTTGAATATATTTCTCCTAAATCCCAGGTGGTTATGGATTACGGAAAAGAGGATTTGATACTTATTCAGGTAAGGGATTTGAAAACGGGTGAATATGATTTGGAGTTTGAAAAAGAGGCTGAAAAAAGAGGTATAAAATACGCAAAAGAGTTTGAAATAAAAAGTCTTAAAGAATTTATAAAGCTTGCCGAAACTAAAAAAGACATAGAAGGCTGGGTTTTGATTTTTGAGGATATGAAGTTTGTAAAAGTAAAAACGGATGAATATTTAAGAAGGCACAAACTGCTTGGAAAAATTCAGCCTCATGAAATTATTGCCGCTATTTTGGAAAAAAGAGATTATGAATATAAAGAGATTTTAAATAAAAAAAGCGAAAAGTATGAATATTTTAGAGAAATTGAGAATAAGTTTTGGGAAAAATATAATAAGCTTAAAAAAGAAGCAAAAAAAGCGATAAAACTGCCAAAAAAAGTGTTTAAGAAAAAATATGCATTCCATCCATATTACGAACTTTTTGCAATGTGTAAAAACAGGGGAATGGAAGAGTTTGACGGTTGGATAAAAAAGCACACCGCAAGGTTTAAAGGAGCTAAAAAATTTTTAGAACTTGATTAGCGAGCGGTTTTTAATCATATAAATTTCATCGGCTTTTGCGATTGTTTCAGCCCTGTGGGCTATAATAACCGATGTTCTGTTTTTTAAAAACGGCTCTATGTTTTTAAATACCTTTTCTTCCGTATCGATATCAAGAGCTGAGGTGGATTCGTCAAGTATTATGATTTTAGGTTTGTATAAAAGGGCTCTGGCGATTGCAACGCGCTGTTTTTGTCCTCCGCTGAGTTTTACCCCGTTTTTACCCACATACGTATCAAGCCCTTTTGGCCATTTTTTTACAACTTCTTCAAGTTCGGCCAACTTTAAAGCCTTCCAAATCTCTTTTTCGTCAAAATCTTTGCCAAGAGTGAGATTAAAGCGCAGGGTGTCGTTAAAAAGTCTTGTTTCCTGGAGTATCAGGTTTACGTTCTCTCTGATTTTATCAAGTCCTGTTTCTTTATAGCTTATACCGTTATATAAAACGTCCCCTTCGTTCGGGGTAAAAAATCCGGCGATAATTTTTGCTAGAGTCGTTTTTCCTCCGCCGCTCGCACCTATAAGGGCCGTAATTTTTTTAGGTTCAAAAACAGCAGAAGCGTTTTTTAAAATCCACTCACTCTCTTTATATTTGAATGAAACGTCTTTTACCTCTACTTTTACCAAATCTTTAAACGGGTCTTTTTTGTGAGGAAATACCGGCTCTTTTGGAAGTGAGAGGGTTTCGTTTATTCTCTCAAGTGCCGCTTTTGCCCCGAAATACGCGTATTGAATTGATATGATTTCCTGAATCGGAGTCATCATAAACCATAAATATCCGTAAACCGCAAGCATAAGCCCTATTGATAAGCTGTCATACGCTACGGCTAAAATTCCCGCGGCCCTGAATATTTCAAACCCTATTAAAAATATAAGAAAGCTCAGTTTACTGAAAGCTTCGCTTTTGTAGCTGAAATTAAACGATTTTTCTTTAAGCCCACGCGCAAGTTCAAAGAGTCTTTTGAAAAAGTAGTTTTCTTTATTAAATGCTTTTATCTGTTCGAAAAGTTCCAGTGTTTCGATTAATGCTTCCTGGAATACGGAGATGGTTTTGTTTTGTTCGCGCTTGTATTTTTTTACTTTTCTGGCAATTTTTCCTGATAGCACCACTACAAAGGGATTTAGCAGCAGTATAAAAAGTCCTAGTTTCCAGTTTATTAATAAAAGCACCGCCGCTACTCCTATAAGAGTCAAAAAAGAGATAACGAACTTGGAGACGGATTTTATTAAAAATTCTTCAATCGTGTTTACGTCACTGATAAGGCGGCTTGCTATATCTCCCGTTTTTAGGTTTTCATATTCGTTTATTGAGAGGTGTTTTAAATGGTTTAGGACTCTTATTCTGATTTTATAAGTAATGTCTTTTGTGATTTTTTCAAAAAAACAGGTCTGTAAGATATTTAATCCAACAAAAGCGGCTCTTAAAAAAACCACTACAAAAAGAGTAACTGTTACATAACAAAACGCTGAGCAGTTTCCAAAAATCCGGCTTATGCTCTCCGTCCAGAATCCATGCTTTTTCAGTAAAACCTCGTCGATTAAAAGAGGCATAAGCATAGGCACGGGAATGGAAATTATCGTAGCTGTTAGCGCTATTAACTGAGCAAGAATGAATTCTTTTTTATATTTTTTTATTTCTTTTAAAAGTTTTTTAAAATTATACATTTTTTTATTCTCTTTTTTTGCAGAAATTGTATATAATAAACAAAAAAAATGGTAGGGGAATGAAAAAGGTTATATTGTTATTAATAGTAAATTTTTTATTGGCGAATGAACTTATATTTTACTGCGGGATAACGATGAGAAAGCCTATGGCTGAAATAGCCCGTGTTTTTGAAAAAAAACATCATGTAAAAATACATATTATTCCCGGAGGTTCAAAAGCGCTTTTGAAAACCATTAAAACCGCTAAAAAGGGGGATTTGTATCTGCCGGGGAGCGAAGGGTATGTTTTAAAAAATAAAAATCTTTTTTTAGATTATAAAGAAGTGGGATATAATCAATTGGGACTCGTAGTAAAAAAAGGAAACCCGAAACATATAAAAGGGCTTGATGATTTATTAAGAACCGATATAAAAGTGGTGTTGTGTAATTATAAGCTCAGTTCATGCGGAAAAGAGACAAAAAAAGTTTTAACAAAATATAAGGGAGAAGAGTTTTTTTACACTGTGCTTGACAGATGTGTGGAGGTGGTTCTTGATTCAAGACCGTTGAATGATAGGGTAAAAACAGTAGCGGACGTGGGACCTAACTGGAAAGCTACCGCTAAATGGAAAGGAAATAAAGAATATTTGGACGTTATAGATATTCCTGCGGCGAAAAAACACAGACTGTTGTTGGCTGTGGTTAAATATTCTAAAAATAAAAAATTGGCAGAAGAGTTTTTAAAGTTTGCAACTTCTCCTAAAGGACTGGAAATTATGAAAAAATACGGATTTAGAGATGAAAACGAATAGATATATAATTGTTTTTGTTTTAGTAAATCTTCTTTTTATAGCTGTTTATGTGTTTTTTAATTTAAAAACCGTAAAAACCCTTAATGAGATTAACTTACAAAAAGATTATGTCCGCTCTAATGAAATAATAGTTTTTGAAATAGGTAAGAAACTTTACCGTTTAGAAAATAATATTCTTAAACTGACTGTATTTGGAACGGAAGATAATATTGTGAATTATTATTTAAAAAAAATAAAAAAAGAAATTAATGAAATTAAACGCTTAATAAAAGTTTTACAAACGGGGGGAGAATATAGTCAATCTCTTTTGGTAAACACCTCTTATAGCGAGAAATTTAATAAAACGTTAAAAATAGAAAAAAAATATTTTGATGTAGGTCTGCTTGACGTTGTTGCAAAACTTAAAATAGTGGATGAAGAGTTAAATGAGCTTTTGGTTTTAATAAAACAAAGAAACAATAAAATTGAAAAAAATATAGCGTTAAGGTTAAAAAGGTTTTTAAAACTTATGCCTTCTTTGTTTGATAGAATGGCTGAAAATACAAACAGATATCTTGTAAAGACCGACTCCACTTTAAGAGAGCTTGAATGTAAAAAAGAAAAACTGTTAAAAAAATATTTTAACATTCAAATTGTTTTTTTAATTTTTACTTTTTTTATTAATATTTCGATTTTATTTTATCTTCTTAAAAGTTTTAACCGTCTTTATGAAGAATTGGAATATAGGCTTTGTCATGATAATTTAACGAAACTTAAAAACAGGCTGGCTTTAGAGGAAGATTTGAAACATTATAAATCAAAAACGAAAAAAGGTCTTATTCTTATAGATATTGAAGGTTTCAGTAACATAAACGAACTGTATGGTGTGGAGATAGGAAACGAATATCTTGTAAGTTTTTCACAGACTTTGAAAAAACTGCTTTCTGAAGAAAATATATATCGGGTTGGAAGCGACGAATTTGCCGTTTTGTTAATAGATAAATCCGATATAAAAAAACATGCAAAAAGACTTTATAAAGAGATTGTAAATCAGAAAATATATATACCAAGTCTTGATATCAGCATTGACATTGATGTGAAAATGGGGCTTGCAGTAAAAGAAAATCTGTTGAGAAACGCTACTTTTGCCTTACAAATTGCAAAACAAAAAAACCTTCCTATATATAAAATACTAAAAAAAGACATTATAGAAGCAAATGAAAAAATAAAAGAATCTATGTATTGGAGTAGGGAGATAAAAAAAGCTTTAAAAGAAGATAATTTTGTGCCTTTTTTTCAGCCTATCGTAGACAGGGACGGGCATATAGTAAAATATGAGGTTTTGATGAGAATGAAAAACGGAGAGCATTATGTCCCTCCCGTATTTTTGGATATAGCCATAAAAAATATGCAGTATATTAATATTTCGAAAAACCTCTTTTTAAAAATAGTGGAAATTTTAAAACATAAAAATATAAATGTAAGTTTTAATATCAACTTTTTGGATATCGAAAATTTTGAAATGAGAAACTTAATATTAAAAACTTTAAAACAGTATCCGGAAACAGCCAAGAGAATCACTTTTGAAATACTTGAAAATCTGGAAATACAAGAATATGAGCTGCTTGAAAGTTTTATTGAAGAATCAAAAAGTTTGGGCAGCAGATTTGCAATAGACGATTTTGGAAGCGGATTTTCAAATTATAAAAGAGTATTGGATATGAAAACGGACTTTTTAAAAATAGACGGAAGTCTGATAAAAAATATTCACGAAGACAGGCATTCATATAATATCGTAAAATCAATAGCTCTTTTTGCAAAAGAGAGTAATATTAAAACGGTGGCGGAATTTGTGCATTGTAAAGAAGTTTTTGAAGTGTGTAAAGAACTAGACATAGATTATTTTCAAGGGTATTATTTTTCTCCTCCTTTAAAAGATATCTAGACTTAAAGGAAATCTTTATGAAAAAACTGATTTTTTTAACAGTAGTTACATGGCTTTTTGGTTTAAACATAAGTGTTAGTATTTTACCTCAAAAAGGGGTTGTAAAGGCTATCGGTAAAGATAAGGTAAGCGTAAATGTTATGGTGCCTCCCGGAGTTTCTCCCGCGACGTATTCGCCCGATTTTAAGAAACTTAAACTTCTTAAAAAATCAACGCTGTATTTTTATGTAGGAGTGCCTTTTGATAAAAAGTATCTTTCAAAAATAAAAGAGATTAACCCTTCAATAAAAACGGTATATTTCGGTAAATATCTAAAAACAGACTCCAACCCTCATATATGGTTAAGCCCGGCATTTTTAATGCTTGAAGCAAAAGTAGTGTTAAATGAACTTATTAAAGCCGACCCTGACAATAAAAATTTTTATTCAAGCAATTATAAAAAATATATTGAACTTTTGGGGAATTTGGAAGAAAAGGGATTTAAAGAAATCAGGCAAAAGGCTTTTATTACTTTTCACCCTTCTTTTTATTATTTTGCAAAAGATTTTGAAATCAATCAAATAGCCCTTGAAAAAGAGGGCAAGGCGCCTAGTTTTTCATATCTTGCCAAAATTATTAAAATTGCTAAAAAAAACAGGATAAAAACGGTTATTATCTCTCCTGAGTTTCCTGTTAAATATGCAAAAATAGTGGCTTCAAAAATAGGCGCGGATGTGAAAATTATTTCTCCCCTGAACGAAAAACCCGAATATACTATAAACAGACTTATAGAGGCTCTTAAGTGAGAGCTGTTGAGATAAAAAACTTATATTTTAAATATCAAAACGAATGGGTGCTTGAGAATATCAATCTTGAAGTTGAGGATGGGGAATTTGTTGCCATTGTAGGACCTAACGGGGGAGGAAAAACAACGCTTCTTAGGCTTATGCTGGGTTTTTTAAAACCCACTGAGGGAGAAATTAAAATTTACGGCAAACCTCCTAAGGAGGCTTCTTCTTTTATGGGATACGTACCTCAATATACCAATTTTTCCCTTGATATCCCGATTACCGTGTTTGATATCGTTCTTCAGGGGCGGCTTGAGAGAGGTAAATTTTTTTATTCTAAAAAAGATAAAAAAAAAGCTCTTGAAATTATGGAAAAACTGAAAATAAAAGATTTTAAAGACAGAAAAATAAAAGACCTCTCCGGCGGACAGAGGCAAAAAGTACTTATTGCAAGAGCATTGGTAAGTGAGCCTAAAATAGTGCTTATGGACGAGCCTACAAGCGCTATAGACCCTAAGGGTCAAAAAGAGATACTTGATTTAATTGAATCGATGCAAATTACAAGAGTAGTTGTAAGTCATGATATAAAAATACTTTTAAGAAATGTGGATAAAATAGTTTATATTCATAAAAAAGCGGTAATTCATGAAGGTCCTAAGCTTAATATTCCAAAAGACAAACATTTTTGTGAAGTTGAGCTTATAGAATTTTTAAAGGCTGACGAATGTGGGATTTAATATCCAATTCCGTATATGCGGGAATTTTGCTCAGTATCGCAATAGGAATTATAGGTTCTCTTATAGTAATAAACAAAGCCACTTCCATTACTGGAAGCATTGCCCACGGGAGTTTCGGGGGAATTGGAATAGGAATATATTTTGGGATAAATATATTGCTTTCCACAACTGTTTTTACTCTTTTTCTGGCTTTAATTTTAGCGTTTATTACAATATATTACAAACACCGCTCAGACAGTCTTATAGGGGTTATATGGGCGCTTGGAATGAGTGTCGGTATTATTTTTCTCTCTTTATCGAGCGGTTATCATGCCGATGCCCTCAGTTATCTTTTCGGAAATATTTTACTGGTGGAAAATAGCGATATTTTTATGATGGCCGGGGTTGATTTATTATTGCTGATTTCCATTATAGTACTTTATAACCGTTTTTTGGCTATGAGTTATGATATGGAATTTTTAAAAGTAAGAGGTATTAACGCCGAGGTTTTATATACCTATTTTTTGATTTTAACCTCATTGACGATAGTTATGAGTGTCAGGGCTATAGGAATTATTTTGATTTTAGCACTTTTTACAATTCCTCCTTTAATAGCGGAAAGATTTACAAAAAAGTTTTATTTAATGATGGTTTTAAGCGGAGTTCTTTCTTTGATTTTTGTGGTGGGGGGTATTATTCTAAGTTACTATTTTGATTTGTCTCCAACTCCGGTAATCGTAATAATCGCGGCTTTGGGGCTTTTTTTGAGTATGTTTAAAAAGGGTTAAAAATCATACCTTTTTACACATCTTCCACAATGGCAAAAAAAGGCAGGATTATTTCATGCTAAACTACAAAGATAAAAATATGACAGCTCCGTGCTTCTTTTTGCTTATGCAACACTCAAATTTTGCTAAAAAGTGCGAACGGCAAGCGCCCTGACGGGTAGACGCACTTTTTTTTAACGCAAAATTTTCGTTAAAATCCGCAATGCTGTCATATTTTTACTTTTTCGTAATTTAAATTTTTCTGGTATGAAACAGCCCTAGTTTGAGGTTCGAGATGTGTAGAAAGGTATGGTTAAAAATAGTATAATTTCAACAAAAAGGGATTGATTTGTATCTGGTTACCGATGAGAGACTTGAAAAGATGAAAAAGGTTTTAAATACCAGACAGTGGACTCTTAGGGTTTTTATGGATTACGTCTATTCTCCTCATAATCTATCAGCTATTGTCAGAACATGCGATGCTGTTAATGTCGGAAAACTTTATTACAGGCATCAAAAAAAAGTAAGACTTAACAATGAAATTACCATGGGAGCCCATAAGTGGATTTTTCACGAGTATGTTGAAGATATAGAAGAATTTTATAAAAACATAAAAGAAGAGGGTTATCAGGTAGTTGTAACTCTTTTAGATAAAGATACGGTGGATTTTAGGGAGGTGGATTATACAAAACCGACGCTTGTGGTCCTTGGGAACGAAGTGGACGGGGCTAGTGAAATAAGTGTAAAATACGCCGATAAAAAAGTAATAATACCAATGTATGGAATGAGCCAGAGTTTAAACGTATCTGTCGCCAATGCGGTGATTTTATATGAAGCCCAACGACAAAGAGCACTTAAAGGTATGTACGATAAGCCTTCTCTTCCTCCGGATTTAATAGAAAAAACGTTAAGAAAATGGGCTTATGAAGATGTTATTAAAAGATAAATATTTCTAATCTCTTAAAACGCCTTTTTTTAGAGGAACAAACTCACAGGCTTCAAGTTCTTCTTTTTTTCCGTTTTTATAAAATCTTGTTATTATCTGCCTGTTTCCGTTTTTAACAGGGGCGAGTATAAATCCGTCTTCTTTTACCTGTTTTAAAAGTCCTTTTTCAAGGTTATCTATATATGCTGAAAGCAGTATTCTGTCATAAGGGGCAAACTCCCTCCACCCATATCTTCCGTCATCGCATTTTGCATTAATATTGTAAAGACCTAACTTATTAAATCTTTCTTTTGCCGTTTTTACGAGTTCGCATATTCTGTCTATAGTAAATACCCTTCTTACGATTTTAGAAAGGACGGCTGCCTGATAGCCGCTTCCGCATCCTATTTCTAAAATGCTGTCAACTCCTTCCAAATCAAGATAATAAGTCATTTTAGCAATGGTTAAAGGAGAGCTTATAGTTGAGTCGTCGGCTAAAGGGAGAGGTGTGATTTCGTATGCTTTTTTTTCAAATCCGGCGGGGACGAAATATTTTCTGTCAATTTCACAAAACGCTTTATACTCTTTTGGACCTAAAGGTACCAAATCGGCAAGTTTATCGGCTAGCTTTTCATTCATGATATTCCTATATTGAGTTTTTTTCTTATTTTTTTGTTTTTATCAATCTTTATATCGGTAATTCCTTTTTCACACTTAACCTCAATCCCTTCACCCCATGCGTCTAAGACGCATCCGTAAGCTTCTTCATTGGCGCTGTTTGCCGCTATTACATAGCATTGATTTGAAAGTGCTAAGGCTTTATTTAGGGTTTTAAAATGTTCTATTCTCTCTTTTCCCCATCTAGCCGGCACTAAAATTAAATCAACTCCTCTAAAATCTATCCAATATTCTATAAATCTCAGCTCAAAACATATTAAGCTTCCTAATTTTAATCCTCTCCATTCAAATATTTCCGGTTTTTCGCCTGTATCAAAATGTTTTTTTTCATTTCCGAAAAGATTGTGTTTTGCCCTTTTGTATGTTAAACCGGTATCAAACAGGCAGAAGTAATTTTTATTATCGAGTATTATGGTAAGCGCAAAAGATTTTTTTATTTTTGAAAGTTCATTTATTGCGTATTTTCCAAATCTGTTTACTTCATCCCATTTTTCATAATCAAACCCTGTTAGACAAACTTCCGGAAAAAGAAGAAAATCAGCGGGCGAATTTTCTATAATTTCAACCACCCGCTTTAAATTATATTCATAATCCTTTGAAGTTTTAAAATTAATTAATTCAATTTTTAATTTTCCGTTTTCCATTGTGGAATTTTCCATTATTCTCCGTAGACTCTTTTATAGATTTTATCTACATTTCTCGTATAGTAATCATAATCAAAAAGACTTCTGATTTCATCTTCTTTCATAACTTTTCTTAAATCTTCGTCTTTAAGCAGGTTTTCAAGGAATAAACTCTCACCTTTTTCATTAATAGGGGCTTTTCCTTTTTGAAGTTCTTCCCATACTTTCATAGCGTTTCTCTGAACGATTTTATATGCGTCTTCGCGGCTAATGCCTCTTTTTGGAAGTTCAAGCAATACCCTTTGAGAAAATACAAGTCCTCCCGTAAGATTTAGATTTTTCATCATATTTTCAGGATAAACTACAAGATTTGAAATAATATTATTTAATCTATGTAGCATAAAATCGGTTGTAATAAACGCATCAGGCAGCCAGAATCTCTCAACCGAGCTGTGAGAAATATCTCTTTCGTGCCAAAGCGCCACATTTTCCATAGCAGGGTTTACATAAGCCCTGATTACCCTTGCAAGACCTGTAATGTTTTCGCTAAGAACCGGGTTTCTTTTGTGCGGCATAGCGGATGAGCCTTTTTGACCTTTTGAAAAATATTCTTCCGCTTCATATACTTCCGTTCTTTGGAAATGTCTGATATTTACGGCTATTTTTTCAACTGTAGAAGCAAGAAGCCCAAGAGCGGAAGCAAGTCTTGCGTATCTGTCTCTTTGAATTACCTGATTTGAAATTGGTGCCGGTTTAAGCCCTAGATATTCGCATGTAAGTTCTTCAAGTTCAATAGGAGCGTGGGCGAAGTTTCCCATAGCGCCGCTGACTTTTCCCACACTGATAACATCAAGCGTTTCTTCAAGGTTTTTGAGATGCCTTTTCATTTCGTCATACCAGATTGATAAAACAAGCCCGAATGTAATAGGCTCTCCGTGAATTCCGTGACTTCTACCAACCATCAGCGTATATTTATGCTCTAAGGCTCTTTTTTTGATTGAGTCCATTACCATTTTAACATCGTCAATAATGATTTTTAAAGAATCTCTCATCTGAAGCGCCACAGCCGTATCAATGGTATCGGAGCTTGTCATTCCGTAATGAACCCATCTTGACTCTTCTCCGAGACTTTCGGCTACACTTGTTAAAAAGGCAATTACATCATGTCTTGTCTCTTTTTCGATTTCGTGAATTCTTTTTATATCAAATTTCGCGTTTTTAATAATCTTTTTGGCATCTTCATCGGGAATAAGTCCTAGTTTATTCCACGCCTTTACAGCCGCTTTTTCAACTTCAAGCCATGCGTTAAATTTTGCCTGTTCGTCCCATAACTTTTTCATCTCTTCTCTAGCGTATCTTTCAACCATAAAGTGTCCTTTTTTTGATACAATTATAACAAAAAGGCTACTTATGCTAGATATTGGCTTTCCTGAGTTTACTTTTATTGTAATAATAGCGATAATAGTACTAGGCCCTGATAAACTTCCCGAAGCTCTTAAAGCGACTGGAAAAATGGTCGGTAAGGTTAAAAGAATGTGGAGAGACGCTACAGCCGATATAAGACGCGAATTGGAACTTGAAGAGATGAAAGAAGAAATGCAAAAATATAAAGAAGAGCTTAAAAAACTTCAAGAACAGGTTAATAAAGACACATCCGAAATCAATAAAGGATTGACAAGTCTTGATGATTTAACAGCCATGGGAAATACTAAAAATTTTAAGGATATGATTAAATAATGGGCTTTGTAGTAAAAGAATTTGATATAAAAAATGAAAAAGTTCTTGATTTTTTAGTCAAAAAGCTCGGATTTAACGTAAGAGAAGCAAAAAGAGCAATTGACAGGGGAAGAGTTAGTGTAAATGATAAAAGAGTTACTAAAAAAAGCGCAAGAGCTACCGGAAAACTTAAATGTATAGTTTTTGAACCCAACGGATACGGGTTAAGGCCTATATTCGAAACGGCTCACTTTGCGGTTTTTGATAAGCCAAGCGGGGTTGCCATTCATCCTAAAAAACTTGCCAATACAAAAAGTCTTCTTGATGACGTAAGGGCTTTATGGGGAAATGACGCAAATTTGGTTCACAGGCTTGATAAAGAAACCAGCGGTTTAGTAATGGCAAGTAAGAATAAATTTGCTGAAAGCATACTGAAAAAAATGTTTCAGGATAAAGAAATTCAAAAAACATACGTAGCGCTTGTAAAAGGTCATTTAAATAAAGAAATGACAATAAAAAAACCGATAGCCGTAAATAAAGACGAAAATATAAAAGTGAAAGTTCTTATTCATCCTGATGGGAAAGAATCCGTTACCATTATAAAACCTGTAAAAAAAATAGGTGAAAACACATTAGTTGAATGTATTCCTCTAACAGGAAGACAACATCAAATAAGAGTGCATTTGTATAGCATAGGTCACCCTATAATAGGAGACCCTTTATACGGAGTTGATAATGAATTTGCCGATAGATATTTAAATAAACTGGTCAGTGAAGAAGAGAGAATAGAAAAAACAGGGGCTAAAAGATTGATGCTTCACGCAAAAAAAATAGAATTTGAATTTATGAATAATAAGTATGTAATAGTAAGTGAGAGTTTTGAAAAAGAATTAAGCGGTTAAGCTAACATTAAGGAAAATTTATTATAATTCTAGCTCAATTTCCCCTCCTTAAAAGTTTTTACCTCCTTTTAAGCCCTTTTGGGCTTTAAAAAAATATTTAATCCGATATTTGGCATTGATTTTTTATTAAAAAACGGGTGCTAAATCAGGAGTTTAAAAAGATTTTGTTTTATTAGTGTGTCTGTCACTATTTATTGAAGAAATAATTAAATGGCTCCGGCGAGAGGACTCGAACCTCTGACCCGACGGTTAACAGCCGTCTGCTCTACCGACTGAGCTACGCCGGAATAAATGGCGGAGAGGGCGGGATTCGAACCCGCGGTACCCGATATGGGTACAACGCCTTAGCAGGGCGCCGGTTTCAGCCACTCACCCACCTCTCCGTAAGGTGGTGCCCGGGGCCGGACTCGAACCGGCACGGGCAAAGCGCCCGAGGGATTTTAAGTCCCTTGCGTCTACCAATTCCGCCACCCGGGCTTGAAATGAAAGTTTATCAAATTAAGCTTAAGATTGCCTTAATGGAGGCGCCACCCGGATTCGAACCGGGGATCAGGGCTTTGCAGGCCCCTGCCTTAGCCACTTGGCTATGGCGCCATGATGAATTAAACTTTCATTTACTGGAGCGGGCTACGGGACTCGAACCCGCGACCTCCACCTTGGCAAGGTGGCGCTCTAGCCAACTGAGCTAAGCCCGCATTTCGTAGATGAAATTATATATAAAAAATCACAAAAAAGCAACAGCTTTTTTGTGAAAATTAAAGTTTAGGACCGGCTTTTTCGTAATCTTTTCCTTCTTGGACGTCTTCGTAACGTTTAAAGTTCTCAACAAACATTTCAGCAAGTTTTCTAAGCTGTCTGTCATATGCCTCTTTGTCTTCCCATGTATTTCTTGGATTTAATACTTTTGTATTAACCCCCGGAAGCTCTTTTGGAATAGAGAGGTTAAATACAGGCAGTGTTTCAAACTCGGCATTTTCAATGCTTCCGTCAAGAATGGCGTTAATACACGCCCTTGTGTCTTTAATGCTCATTCTTTTTCCAACCCCATAAGGTCCTCCGGTCCATCCTGTGTTTACAAGATAAACATTTACTCCGTGTTTGTCTATTTTTTCTCCAAGAAGTTTTGCATATACTGTTGGATGAAGCGGTAAGAAAGGCTCACCAAAACAAGCACTGAATGTTGCAACAGGTTCGGTAATCCCTCTTTCAGTTCCCGCTACTTTTGCAGTATATCCGCTTAGGAAGTAATACATTGCCTGTTCTTTTGTAAGTTTACTTACAGGCGGCAGTACTCCAAATGCGTCTGCTGTTAAGAATATAATATTTTTTGGATGTCCTCCCTGAAGAGTGCACTCATGGTTTTCTATATGTTCTATAGGATATGAAACTCTTGTATTTTCCGTTTTTCTTGAATCAGTATAGTCCACTTCTCCGTTTTCTTTTATTACCACGTTTTCAAGAAGAGCGCCTCTTTTAATAGCGTTATAAATTTCCGGTTCGCTCTCTTTATCGAGGTTAATTACTTTTGCATAACATCCGCCTTCAAAGTTAAACACACCTTTATCATCCCACCCATGTTCGTCATCGCCTATAAGTTTTCTTTTTGGGTCGGTTGAGAGGGTTGTCTTTCCTGTCCCTGAAAGACCGAAGAATAGGGCGACGTCCCCTTTTTCTCCTATGTTTGCAGAACAGTGCATTGAAAGCTTTCCTTCAAGCGGAAGCCAGTAATTCATCATAGTAAATATACCTTTTTTAAGCTCTCCTCCATATAAAGTTCCGCTCATTACGGCTAAATTATCTTCTATGTTAAATGCCACGAAAATATCGCTGTTTAAGTTTTCTTCTTTCCATTTAGGATATCTTGCGGCTCCTCCTACAAGAAAAGTAAAATCTGGTTTAAAATTTTTAAGTTCTTCTTCTGTTGGTAAAATAAACATATTCATAACAAAATGAGCCTGCCAAGCAATAGGAGTTACAAATCTGATTGCGCGTCTGCTTTCTTTACTTGCCCCTACGAATACATCAACAACATATAATTCATCATATTTGGATAATTCTTCTTTTGTGAATTTTTCAAGTTCTTTAAATGTTTCAGGAGTTATAGGTTGGTTTATTTTTCCCCATGCTATAAAATTTTCGCTTGGAGGCTGTTTTACGAAGTATTTATCTTTTGGACTTCTTCCTGTAAACTCTCCAGTATCTACAGCTGTAGCACCACTTGCCGTTTGAGTAACTTCACCTTTTTTTAAGGTGTCTTCAATTATTTTGTCGTAACTTGGATTATGAATGATTTTATTGGCTTTTATACCAATTTTATCAAGTTTTTTTATCATAATTTTCTCCTACTTAAATGTGGTTGTATGGATTGAAATTATATCAAAATATTAGAAGAAGCAACAGATAATGGAAAAAAATTATTAAAAGAAAAAAGAAGGAAAGAAGAAATTAAAGGTCTTTTTCAAGACCTGATTTTTTAAGGGTATATTCTGCGAATTTGTAGCTAACTATAATTAAAACAGGCCACATAAAAAATAGAACAACACCCCATGTTGTGTCGATTTTATGAACTTCAGGGTCAATTCCGTTTGGTAGTAGCTTTTCAGAAGCCATTAAAAGACTTCCGAAAAATACCATAATAAGCGCTATTATTTTTCTCATTATCACTCCTTAATATGCATGAGATTCTGGGTCTTGGATTTCTTCTTTTGTAATTGGACCGCCTTTTTTCATTTGGTACCATACCCACATGATGTATCCAAGAACAAATGGTACGGCAACACTAACCCATGCCATAACCATAAGAGCATACTTAGAACCAGAACTGTTTTGAATTGTCAAGCTGCTTTGTAAATCCGCGTAACTCGGATAAAAAGGTGTTCCGAAAAATCCCGCAATTGAAATAACGATGATACCGATTAATACTGTACCAAGTCCGCTAAACCATATACCTTTGTTTGAACCTTTTAAAGTTGCCAATACTCCCCATACATACAAAACAAGTCCGATTAAGAAAACAATTAACGGAAGTGCTCCGAATGATAATAAGTTATGGAGATATTTGCCATCTTCAAGATAAACTTTCCCTGAAGGGTCATGAATATCATATGCGTACCCTTTCATTGTCAAAAGACCGAATAAAACTACTAAAAGAGCTACAAGCAATACGATAAAACATCTTTTTACAGTTCCTCTTAATCTTTCTATAAGTTCAGGGAATTCATTGTTGTCAATATCGTTGATTAACCATAAGGCTCCGAGAATTCTTGCCATAGCGAATAATAAAATACCCATAGCAAGGTTAAACCATGCTCCGTGTTTAAAGTCTATTGCCGCTTCAAGACCTCTTAGGTTGAACCCGTCAGGTGCCGTTCCCCATTGAAGCACTCTTGTTACAGGGTCATATGAAAAATTACTTCCCGTAAAGAAAGTACCAACTGCAGCTCCGAATAAAACAACACCGATAACACCGTTAAAATATAAGAAAAATTTGTAAGCGTTTTTACCTATAAGGTTATTTGGTTTGTTCATATATTCATATGATACGGCTTGAAGTACGAATGCGAAAAGAATAAGCATCCATACCCAATAAGCACCACCGAAAGATACCGAATAAAATAGAGGGAATGCCGCATAAAGCGCACCCCCAAATAAAACAAGAGTTGTAAATGTAAGTTCCCATTTTCTACCAAGAGAGTTTACCATAGCCCTCTCTTCCATTTCATCTTTAGTTAAATGAAAAAGTGTTTGTCCACCTTGAACAAACGTCATAAATAAGAAAAGTCCTCCGAGTACCGCAATTATTATCCACCAATAAACCTGTAGATAAAAATGTGTTGCGTCCACTGTAATTGGTGCCCAAGTCATTAGTGCGCTCCTTTTGGTCCAGATTTAACGACCGTAAATAGGATTTTAAGTTCTGCAATACCAAGGATTACGAACGCTGTTAAGAACATAAAGAATGTTGCCTGAACGTTTTGTAATGCAATTGGTGTTACTGATTCTGCTGTTGGAAGTACTCCAAATACTGTCCATGGCTGTCTTCCGATTTCCGCTGTCATCCATCCAAAGCTTGTAGCAATCCAAGGAAGAGGTACAGAAATTACAGCCAGTTTTTGAACAAGTGCGTTGTTTTCAAATGTACCTTTTACGATAGATACCCATGCCATAATGAATAATAAAATAAACCAGAATCCAAGTCCGACCATAATATGGAATGCGTAAAATACTGGCGGTACAGGCGGATAAATCAAGTTAGGGTCAATATTTGGATTAGTAAAATATCCGTAACCGATTAAGTCCGCTTTAGTTAATTTAATTCCATATTCAGGATTTTCATAAATAACTTTATAAAAATCTGATTTTGCTGCTTCAGCCGCAGCTGTATCACCGGCTTTTTTGGCTTCATGATATTTTAATAAGTCTTCTCTTGCTTCTTTACCCATTTGTGCAAGTTTGTTAAGAGGCCAGATACCGTATTCAGGATTTCCTTCAATTAAATCTTTAAGTCCAGGTACGTATGCGTTAGGGTCTCTTTTTCCAAGAAGAGACAGCAGATTAGGAATTTCGATTTTAAATGCAAAACCTTCTTCATTTCCATTAACTTCTGTAGCTTTTAAGTCTTTAGGAATACCAATAGCTACTACAGGCGCGCCTTTTTCACCAACATAAAGCCCTTCGGCTGATGCTATTTTTGTAGGTTGAGTATTAGAGACTTCATAAGCATGTTCGTCCCCGATAACTGCCACGAAAATTGATGAAATCAGACCGAATGCCGCTGCGACAGCCGCTGATTTTTTAGCAAAATCAACATGTTTTTTTCTGAGCAGATAAAGACTTGAAATACCAAGTACGAAAATAGATGCAAGAGTATATCCGGCACTTACAACGTGTAAGAATTTAACCTGAGCCACCGGTTGCATAATTAGTGTCCAGAAGTCAGTCATTTCAAGTCTTGAAGTTTCTATGTTGAAGAAACCGAACTCGTTGCTTGGATGCTGCATAAATCCGTTAGCGATAAGAATCCAAAGCGCTGAAAGGTTTGAACCTATTGCAAGTAGCCAGGTAGATGCCAAGTGAATTCCAGGGCTGACTCTTTTCCATCCAAAGAATGAAATTGCCGCAAATGTTGCCTCCATAAAGAATGCCACAATACCTTCAACTGCTAGAGGTGCTCCGAATAAGTCACCAACAACCCATGAGTATGTAGACCAGTTGGTTCCAAACTCAAATTCGTGAATAATACCTGTAGATAAACCAAGTGCAAAGTTAATTCCGAAAATTAACTGCCAGAACTGAGTAATTTCTTTCCACTCTTTTTTTCCCGTTTTTACGTAAATCGTTTCAAAAAACGCCACGATAAACGACATTCCAAGTGTAAACGGTACGAAAAAGAAGTGAAACAGTGCTGTCATCGCAAACTGGGCTCTCGCCCATTCAAGCATGCTGTAATCTACCATGCTATTCCTCCTTTTTTTGTTTAGAGGTTGTAACTTTTGTAAGTTGTTTTACATAAAGGTTTTTTAAGTTTTCTTCCCCCTTTACTTTTGAAGTAATAGTAGGGAAGAAGAAAACTTTCAACACTACAAAAATTACAACCAGTTTGATAATAATAATGACCCAGAGCTTACGCCCTAGGTCTGACAGGTTTTTAAACCCGTCAATGTAAAAGAACAAAATTCGTTTAAACATAAGCCCTCCTTCGAGGCTACCAAAAATTATATATCAAAAAGTATTTAAAATCAAGAAAAATTAACAATAAATTAATCGAACTTTTTAAAAAAAGCTGTAATTGAATATTCATTTAGGGGCAAATGTTTAAATAAATGACATAAATATGACATATCCGAAAAACAGGGAAAAAGAAGTTATTCGCTAACGTTAACTTCTTTTACTTCGCTTTCCCATAATCCGTGTTTTGTGCAGTAACTCATAGCAGTTAATTTGAGCTTGTTTTTTGTAGGAATTATATAAAAATCTACTTCAACATGGTCTTTTTGGTTTCCAAGAGTCCCAGGTGTAAAAGTGGCTTGTCCAAGTAAAGTATCTCCGTCCCATAATTGAACATATGCTATATAATGGTCAAAATCGTCAGGATGAGCGTATTCGTTTCCTACTTTTACTTTTACTTTGAATTTTTCACCTTTTTTTGCTGTGTCTTCGCAAATTACAAACGGTGAATGTCTGTCGATATAATCTTTTTTGGCTTCTCTGTCGATTTGAGAAATGTCTTGATATCTGTTGATTTTTGGCATTTGTGCCTCCTTTTGATAAAATTTGTAAATTTATTATAACACAAAAAGTCAAAAAAGATAAAATAACTCTTTTATTAACTGATAAAAAATATTAAAAGGTAACATGTGAAAAAAGTTGAAATTTTTACGGACGGCAGTTCTCTTGGAAATCCGGGACCCGGTGGATGGTGCGCTATACTTAGGTATAAAAATTATGAAAAAATTTTAAAAGGGGGAGATGAACATACCACTAACAATAAAATGGAATTAAAAGCCGTTATAGAAGCCCTTAAAGCGTTAAAAGAACCTTGTGAAGTTGATATTTATTCCGATTCCACCTATGTAGTAAAAGGAATAAACGAATGGCTTGAAAATTGGAAAAAAAAGAATTTTAAGAATGTAAAAAACGAAGATTTGTGGAAAGAATTTATTGAGGTTAGCAGACCTCATAAGCTTAATATGTTTTGGGTAAAAGCTCATAACGGACATAATGAAAACGAAAAATGTGATAAAATTGCAAGAGACGAAGCGTTAAGGAGAAAAATTGCTGATAAGTAAAGAGGAAATAGCTAAATATTTAAAAGAAATTCCACCGGTGCCAGAGAGTGTTCAGGCCTGCCTTAAATATTTAAAAGAGGGAGAACTTAAAAAAGCGGCCTTAGAAGCGGATAAAGATTTTGTTTTAAAAAAACAGATAGAAAGTGTAGTAAATTCCGCTTATTTTTCTCTTCCTAACAAGGTTAAGGATACCGTTCAGCTTTTTTCAATGATAGGTCTTGAAATGGCTAAAAATCTGGTCTATTCTTATCTTGTATCTCTTTTACAGCCGAAAGAGTGGAAAATTTTTAAAAATTTTAATTTCAGGGATTTTCAGGCCAGTTTTATGAAACATTTTGAAGATTTCAGTATTTTTGAATTTAGAGAGAGCGAGTATAAAAAATATTCCGAAATAGGAGCCATTGTTCCGGCAACGGTGTGTGTTTGTGATTCTCTTTTAGGAGATAAGAAAGAAAAATTGGAAATTGTACTTAATTCCGTTCCTTTGGAATACGGTACGCTTCTTAAAAGAATGACGGGTTTTACTCTTTTTGGACTGGCAGGAGAGATTGCTAAAATGTGGGGATTGGAAAATGATAAAATAAAAGTGCTTGAAAGCGCCGAATGTATTAAATGCAATAATAAAGTTTCAGCCCTTACGCATTTTTTGTTTTTTTATCTGAGTTCAAAACCTCAGTTTATAGATATTAATTCTTTAATAGAATTTAAACCCGAATGCGTTGATTTAATACCAAAAACATATAAAAGGATAATAAATGGTAGCTGAAGAATTACAAAAGAGCTTGGGGTATGAGTTTAAAAACGAAAAACTCTTAACCGAGGCTCTGACACACAGAAGTTATACTAAAGATTTTAATAATGAAAGACTGGAGTATTTAGGTGACGCCGTTTTGGATTTGATAGTGGGGGAGTATCTTTATCATCTTTTTCCGAATGCCGAGGAGGGAATACTTTCTAAGTTAAGAGCGGCTCTTGTTAATGAAGATGCTTTTACCAAACTTGCTAAAAGACTTAATCTTGGAAAATATATTTTTTTATCTCCTGCGGAGGAAAATAACAAAGGGAGGGAAAAACCTTCGATTCTCTCAAGTGCTTTTGAGGCTTTAATAGGGGCTGTATATTTAGAAGCCGGTTTTGACAAAGCAAAAGAAATAGCCCTGAGACTGTTAAAAGAGGAATTTCCGGTAATCACCCCGGAAGAACTTTTAAAAGACTATAAGACAACCCTGCAGGAAATTACACAGGCTCATTTTGGTGTAGTGCCTGAATATAAACTCATAAGCGCTACGGGACCCGACCATAAAAAAGAGTTTGAAATAGGCGTGTTTATTAACGATAAAGAGTATGCAAGGGCAAAAGGAAAAAGTAAAAAAACAGCCCAGCAAGAGGGTGCGAGGCTAACGATAGAAAAGCTTAAGAAAGAACTAAATATTTAAAGGTAATATATGTTTAACAGTTTTGGAGAAATATTCAGGTTTACGACCTTTGGTGAATCACACGGAAAAGCTATCGGGGTTGTGGTTGACGGTGTGCCTGCTGGGGTGAATTTTGATGAAGAGTTTTTAAGAGATGAACTTGAGAGAAGAAGACCGGGTAAAAACAGATTTGCCACTCAAAGAAAAGAGCTTGATACTCCTGAGGTTTTAAGCGGTGTTTTTGAAGGTAAAACAACCGGTACTCCAATTTCAATCGTGATTTTCAATAAAGACCAAAAGAGCGGGGATTATTCAAACATAAAAGACATTTTCCGCCCGGGTCATGCCGATTTTACATATTTTCACAAATACGGCATAAGAGATTACAGAGGTGGGGGCAGAAGCTCCGCTCGTGAGACTGCTGCTAGGGTGGCTGCGGGAGCTGTTGCTAAAATGATTTTAAAAGAGCTGAATATAGAAATAGAGGCTGGAACTGTTGAAATCGGGGGAATAAGAGCGAAAAAAGAAGATTTTAAATATGCCAAAACTTCTCCGCTTTTTGCTCTTGATAAAAATGCGGAAAAAGAGTGGATAAAAATTATAGATAAAGCCCGCGAAGAGCATAATTCCCTAGGAGGTGTTGTAAAACTGAAAATAAAAAACCTCCCCGTAGGGCTTGGAGAACCGATATATTATAAACTTGATAATATTTTAGCAAGTGCGATGCTTAGCATAAACGCAGTAAAAGGGATATATATAGGCAATACCGAAGCTCATAAACTTACAGGAGCGGAAAATAATGATGAAATAAGTAAAGAGGGTTTTTTAAGCAATAACGCTGGAGGCGTACTTGGAGGTATTAGCAACGGTGAAGAGGTGGTGCTTGAAATATATTTTAAACCGACTCCCTCAATTTTTAAACCTCAAAAATCCGTGGATATATACGGAAATGAAGTGGAAGTGAATCTAAAAGGGCGTCATGACCCGATTGTAGCGGTTAGAGGTAGCGTAGTGGCTGAGGCGATGGCCGCTTGCGTTGTTGCTGATATGCTGCTTTTAAATATGACAAGAAAAATGGAATATATAAAAAAAATTTATCAATAATTTTTGGTAAGTTCCCGGGCTTTTTTCCAAAAAAGTTTTAACGCTTTTTTTTCTCTCCATCCGAGTCTGTAATAAATTATCTTATCAAGGTATTCTCTTGCTTCTTTTGGGGTAATTCCTATTCTTTGGGCATATTTTTTTAAAGTCGAATAAGGGATTTTTTGTTTATGCTTTAAAAATTCATTAATAAGTTTTTCGTATTTTTTATAATCTTTATTAACGCAAAATAGAGCGAAAACAAAAGGTAGTTTATATTCTTCATACCAGAGTTTTGCCAAATCTTCGCAGTTTTTTTCTTTTAACGCTTTATCGCCTATTACCACTTTTCCTTTTTTTTGTAAAATTTTTGCCAAAACGTTAGAAGTGGCAGATTCATAATCTTCTCCCTCCCCTTTACATAAAAGAACGCTTCTTACTTCTTTTTTTGCTGCAATTCCGACGGGAAAACATTTTTTGTTTTTTCCTTTAATCGAAGAGATAAAAGCTGCGTCAATTTTTCCTTTTTCAAACCATTCGTTTATTTTAGAAGGGTAGGATTTTTTAATTTTTATATTCTTTTTTTTCAAAAATTGATAAAATGGCAAAAGGTTTAAGTAATCAATATGTCCTAACATATGAGCCTTTTTATTGGAATTTTAACATAAAGGAAAAATATGGTAAAAGTGGAATTTTTAGGTCCGATAGGAAAAGAACCTATAGAAGTAGAGGCGGGGTCTTTAAAAGAATTAAAAGAAATTTTAAATAAAGACGATTCTTTAAAGCCATGGCTTGAAAACAGTGCGGTGGCGGTAAATGATAAAATTGTCCAGGATTTGGATGTTGAGCTTAAAAATGGAGACAGGGTGGTAATTCTGCCGCCTGTTTGCGGAGGCTGAGATGGTAGAAATTTTTAAAGGCGGAATTCCCGTAATAGAAACGCTTGAGAGATGGTATGAGGAGTGCAAGCTTGAGGGTTATGGGGCTATGATTCCGTTTATCGGAATTGTAAGGCCGGATAACGGTATTGAGGGGCTGAGTTTTGATTTGTATCTTCCGATGCTAAATGAGTGGTTTAAAAAATGGCAAAATCTAAAAGAAGCGAAAATTATGATGGCTCACAGTTTTGGAGATGTTATGGTAGGGGAGACGAGTTTTTTATGTGCCGTATTTACAAAACACAGACGCGAGGGCTTTAAATATTTAGAAGAATTTGTAGAAGATTTTAAAGCAAACGCGCCTATTTGGAAATATGATTTAATTAACGGTAAGAGAATTTTTGCAAAAGACAGAGCGAAAAAACTTCCGGGTGCGGGTATATTAAGTGAAAAATGAAAAGTGAAAAGTTATAAGGAGTAAAAATGGCGCATATAAGTTTTGAAGAGTCAATAAGAATATTAAATGAAAATCTCCCTGAAGTTAAAGGAAGTGAGAGGGTATTTTTGGAAAATGCATTAAATAGAGTGCTGGCGGAGGATGTTGTAGCAAAATACGACAATCCTTATATGCCAACAGCCTCAATGGACGGGTATGCCGTAAAATATGAAGATATCGGTAAAGAAATTAAAATTATAGGACGAAATCCCGCGGGTACTTTTGAATATAATGAAATAAAAGAAGGAGAGGCCGTTAAAACATATACGGGCTCGTTTATGCCAAAAGGGGCCGATACGCTTGTGCCGATTGAAAATGTTGAAGTAAGCGGAGATATTTTAAAAGTAATAAAAAAAGTCCAAAAAGGTTTTTCCGTAAGACCCGTAGGGGAAGATTTTAAAAAAGGTGAAGTTTTAATAAAAAAAGGGACTTTGTTAAAGCCGGGTGAAATCGGAGTGCTGGCATCCCTTGGAGTACCGGTTGTAAGTGTCGTTAAAAAGCCTGTAGTATCCGTGCTTGCCACAGGAGAAGAGGTTGTTGATTTGGATGAAGAGTATAAAATGGGGCAAATCAGAAGTTCAAATAATTATACTTTAACGGCCCTTGGCAGAAATTTCGGTTTTGAAGCTCATAATCTCGGCATTGTAGGTGATAATAAAAAAGCAATAAAAGAAAAAATAGTTGAAGCCCTTAAAAACAGCGATGTTGTAGTGACTACCGGGGGAGTCAGTGTGGGGGATTTTGATTTTGTAAAAGAGATAGTGGGAGAATTTGAAGTTTTGTTTCACGGGGTTAATATAAAACCGGGGCAATGGGTAATGCTCGCACGCGCAGGGGATAAATATATCGTATCTCTTCCGGGATTTCCTTACAGCTCTTTTGTTACGTTTTTGCTTTATGTAGTGCCTATTTTAGAATCTCTTGAAGGAAAAAAAGTTCTAAGAAAAATAAAAGCCAGACTCTCTCACCCGTTTGAGAAAAAATTTGCCAAGTATCAGTTTGTGGCTGTGAATATCGAATATAAAGAGGGGGAATTTTATGTGGATACTTTTGGAAAAAAACAGGGAAGCAGCGGAATTTTGACAAACCTTATTAATAATAAAGCCCTTATGTGCCTTCCTGAAGGTTTATATAACCTTGATGCCGGTGAAATGGTTGATGTTTTGGTTTATGAAAGAGTGATTTAGATAAAATTTCATTAAAAAAGGATATATATGGAAAATATTAAAACTCCTGCGTATGTTATCGAAGAAGAACTGCTGGAGAAGAATCTTAAGGTCCTTGAGAGGGTTCAAAAAGAAGCGGGTTGTAAAATTTTGGTTGCTTTAAAAGGCTATGCTACATGGGCTACATTTGATTTACTTGAAAAATACTTGGCAGGTGCTACGGCTAGCGGTCTTTGGGAAGCAAAACTAGCTCAAATGAAACCGTGGGAAGTACATACTTACTGTCCTGCTTTTAAAGAAGACGAAATCGATGAAGTAGCCGATATTTCCCATACGGTTGTTTTTAACAGTTTTAATCAGCTTGAGAGATTTGAGGAGAGGGTAAAAAATAAAGCGTTTATAGGCCTTAGGGTAAATCCCGGGGTATCAAGCTCCCCTGTACCTTTATACGACCCGTGCGCTCCATATAGCCGCCTTGGTATTACAAAGGAAAATTTTAAAGCCGACAAACTTAAAAATGTCAGCGGTCTTCATTTTCACGCACTGTGCGAACAGCTTGACACTGCCCTTGAAAAAACCCTTGAAGGATTTGAAAAGAGGTTTGGGGAATATCTTAAAGACATGGAATGGGTGAATTTTGGAGGAGGCCATCATATTACCCGTGAAGGGTATAACGTAGATAACCTTATAAAAATAATAAAAGAGTTTAAAACCAGATATCCTAATATTAAAGACGTATATCTTGAACCGGGCGAAGCCGTCGGGCTTAATGCTGGATATTTAGTGGCTGAGGTGCTTGATATTATCGATAACGGAATGAAAATAGTGATTCTTGACACCTCGGCCGAAGCTCATATGCCAGACGTTCTTGCCATGCCTTACCGCCCGAATGTAAGGGGTGCCGGAAAACCGGGGGAGAAGAAATACACTTACCGCCTCGGGGGAGTTACATGTCTTGCGGGAGATGTTATAGGGGATTACAGCTTTGATGAGCCGTTAAAGGTTGGAGATAAAGTGATTTTTGAAGATATGGCTATTTATACGATGGTAAAAAACACGGCTTTTAACGGAATTAAAATTCCAAGCATCATTATAAAAAGAAAGGACGGCTCGCTTTGGACTACAAGAGAATTTCACTTCGAAGATTTTAGAGACAGGCTAAGCTAGTCTTCTTTATTGTTTATATTTTATTAAGTTTTAGCTTTTGGTTTTTGTAACTTTGATATAATAGCGCCAAAAAAAAGGCTTACAGTTTATGGGAAAAAAATTAATAATAGTCGAATCTCCGGCAAAAGCAAAAACCATTAAAAATTTTTTAGGCAAAGATTACGATGTAATAGCCAGTAAAGGTCATATAAGGGATTTGCCAAAAACTTCTTTTGGTATTAAAATAGAAGAAGATAAATTTATTCCTCAATACAGAGTTACAAAAGACCATCAGGCTACGGCAAAAGAACTGAAAGAAAAAGCTAAAAAAGCCGATATTGTTTATATAGCCACGGATGAGGACAGAGAAGGGGAGGCTATTGGGTTTCATATAGCCCACGTAATAGGTAAAAAACCGGACGAACTTCCAAGAATAGTATTTCATGAAATTACAAAAACGGCAATCAAAAACGCTCTTGAAAATCCAAGAACGCTTGATATAAACCGCGTAAACGCTCAGCAGGCAAGAAGACTTCTTGACAGGATTGTAGGATATAAACTCTCTCCTTTATTAAACAAAAAAATTCAAAAAGGGCTTAGTGCCGGAAGAGTTCAGAGTGCGGCGCTTAAGCTTGTGGTGGATAGAGAAAGAGAAATTAAAGCGTTTAAACCAAAAGAATACTGGACAATAGAGGGTATTTTTAAAAAGACCGAGGGCAGTTTAATCAAATATCACGGTAAAAAGCTTGATAAATTCGATATTTCAAATAAACAACAGGCGGAAGAAATTGTAAAAGAATTAAAGCCTCTTACATATGAAGTGAGTAAAATCGAAAAGAAAATCACCTCTTCCAAATCACCCGCTCCTTTTATGACATCCACTTTACAGCAGGTTGCAAGCAGCGAGCTTGGATTTTCTCCCAGACGTACCATGCAAATAGCCCAAAAGCTTTATGAAGGGGTGAAAACCCCGGTGGGTGAGACGGGAATTATTACCTATATGAGAACGGACAGTCTGAATATAGCAAAAGAAGCCCAGGAAGCGGCGGCGGAATTTATAAAACAAAATATAGGCGAAGAGTATGCTGAGCCTAAAACATACGATAAAAAAGCAAAAAACGCCCAGGAAGCCCACGAAGCCATAAGACCTGTGGATGTAAGGCTCACCCCTGATGATTTGAAAAAATATCTGACAAAAGACGAGCTGAAACTTTATACGCTGATTTATAACAGGTTTTTGGCAAGTCAGATGAAAGACGCTAAATTTGAAACCCAAAACATTTATCTTACAAACGATAAAGGGGAGTTTAAAATATCCGGTAAAAAACTTATTTTTGACGGATTTTATAAAGTTTACGGACGCCCGAGCGCCGATACGCTGCTGCCTGAATTTAAAGAAGGAGAAAAATTAAAACCTGACGATGTTAAAGCCACCCAGCATTTTACAAAACCGCCTGAGAGATATACCGAAGCCAGTCTTATTAAAAAACTCGAAGCTCTTGGAATCGGAAGACCTTCTACATATGCGCCTACTATTACTCTTTTGCAAAATAGAAATTATGTTGAGGTAAAAGATAAAAAACTTCATCCGAGTGAAATTGCTTTTACGGTGATTGAAACGCTTGAAAAGCATTTTCCGGATATTGTGGATGCCAATTTTACGGCCAATATGGAAGAGATGCTCGATAACATCGCAGGAGGTAAAAAAGACTGGCAGGAAATGCTAAAAGAATTTTACCATCCTTTTATGGAGCTTATTAAAAAAGGCGAAAAAGAGATACCTTCTCAAAAAATTGCAAAACCCACAGGCGAGCTTTGCCCTAAATGCGGTGAGCCTTTGGTAATCAGAAAAGGGAGATTCGGGGAATTTATAGCGTGTAGTGCGTATCCGAAATGTAAATATACAAGACCTCTTGAGGAAAAAGAAGAAAAAAAGGTTGATGTAAAATGCGATAAATGCGGAGCCGATATGGTTATAAAAAGAGGAAAAAGAGGTGAGTTTTTAGCATGCAGCAATTATCCTGAATGTAAAAACACAAAACCTCTAAATCCGCCGGAAATCTTAGAAGATGTCAAATGTCCAGAATGCGGAGGCGATATCATAAAAAGAAAAGGTCCAAGGGGTGAATTTTACGGGTGTGCAAATTATCCCGAGTGCAAATTCATTTCAAAATTCAGACCTGTAAACAAAAAATGTCCCGAGTGCGGATATCTGATGGCCGAGAGAACTTACAGAGGCAAAGAAGTATATGAATGTATAAAATGTAAAACAAGAGAGGAAAAATGAATAAATTTGAAATTTTAAAAAAAGTAAAAAAAGAACTCTCAAAAGAAGGTTTTTATATTTTAGGAGTTGTAGGTTCTTTTGCCAGAGGAGAGGATTATAATGATATTGATATTATTTACGATACGGATGAACGGTTTGAAAAAAGATATGTAGGATGGGATTATTTTATTAAATTGGAAGAGATTAAACAAAAGCTACAAAATGTTTTAAGCAGTAAAATCGATTTAATTAATAATTCTTCTATGAATAATATCGCGAAAAAGTATATGATGAAAGATTTTTTACATGTTTGAAGCGAAATTGGAATTTGTTTTAAAAATGATTGATGATATAAATTTTATTATTAAAAAACATTAGAGGATAATAAATGAGAATAGGACTAATGAGCGATACGCATAAGAAACTAGGGCGTGCTAAAAAAGCCGTCGATTTGCTTATGGATAAAGGGATTGAATTTTTGGTTCATGCCGGGGATATTGTAAGAGAAGAGCTTTTGGAGTATATAGAAAGCAAAGGACTAAGATATGTAGCCGTTCTTGGAAACAACGATTTTCATCTTTATAGTGTAGTGGATAAGTATGAGCTGGTAACGGAGCCTTTTTATTTTAAACTTGCGGGTAAAACGTGGAAACTTATGCACTATCCTAAATATATTTTCCCGCTTGATACGGATATTATCGTTTACGGTCATACGCATGATGTTGATATTACATTTAACGGTAAAAATTTAATTCTTAATCCCGGCGAAGTTTGCGCCAGGGACCATGGATTTTCCACCTGTATGACTCTTGATATTACGGATGAGAAATATATCGTAACGCTTTATTACAGAAAAATAGGTGAAAAAGAATGGAAAAATAAAATTAAAGAGTTTTTAATTCCTCAAAACGGAGAAAAACAATGATTTATCTTTGTGCGATAAGCAATATACGTTCGGGCGCGTGCAATGAAGATTGCAGATTCTGTACGCAGAGTGTAAAATGGGGTGCCGATATTAAACGATATAAAGAAAAAAGTATTAAAACCATAGTAAACGAAGCAAAACTCGCCAAAAAGAACAAAGCCTCAGGTTTTTGTCTTGTAACAAGCGGAAAAAGCCTTGATGAAAAAACGCTTGAATATGTATGCCGCGCGGCTAGAGCGGTAAAAAAAGAAGTGGATATTACGATAATAGCCTGTAACGGAACGGCAGATAAAGAATCTTTAAAAGAGCTTAAAAACGCGGGGGTAAAAATATACAACCACAACCTTGAAACAAGCCGTGAATATTATCCGAAAATATGCTCGACCCATACTTGGGATGAGAGGTTTGAAACATGTGAAAACATTAAATCCGCAGGGCTTCGTCTCTGTTGCGGGGGAATATTCGGTATGGGCGAAAGCGATGAAGATATACAAAGTTTTATAAAATCTTTAAAAAAATTAAATCCCGAAGGAATTCCGCTTAATTTTTTTATAGAAAACCCTAAACTGCCTTTAAAAGCGACTCATAATAAAAAATTCGCTTTAGAGATTGTTAAAAAATTTGCCAAAGAATTTCAAAATTCCATTATAATGCTTGCGGGTGGAAGGGAAATAGCTTTTGGAGAAAATTGGATTGATGCTATAAAAGAGGGCGCCAATTCTATTGTAATAGGTGATTATCTAACTACTAAAGGCGAAAAACCGGATAAAGATTTGGAAATTTTAATTAAAGAAGGATATCAAATAGCCGATGAATGCTGATATTGTTTTAATTATAACCCTTTCCGTTATTTTGCTTATATCCCCTTTTATAAGCAACTTTTTAAAACTCCCTATTTCTATGGTTGAAATTACTCTTGGAAGTGTTGCGGCGGCTTTTGGGTTTTTGCATGATAATGAAAGTTTTAAACTTTTGGCTGAAGTGGGATTTTTATATTTAATGCTTTTGGCGGGAATGGAAGTTAATTTAAAAGAACTTTTAAAGCTTGAGAAGGAAATTTATAAAAAAGGTTTTGCTTTTTTACTTATTTTGTACGCCCTTTCATTGTTTATTGTTTTTGTTTTCGGGTTTTCAAAAATTTTTATAGCTATTTTGCCTCTTATTTCCATTGGATTGATTTTGTCCATACAACAGGAGATAGGCAAAACCAATTGGCTTAATCTTGCCCTTCAAATCGGGGTTATGGGAGAACTGCTCTCTATTTTGGTATTGACTGTTATAAGCGGTTATTTTGAATTTGGTCTTACCGAACAGCTGCTTTTAAATATAGCTATTTTGTTTGTATTTTTGTTTTTGCTGGGAATTGGTTTTCTTCTTTTTAGAAGTCTTCTTTGGTGGTTTCCAAAACTTAAACATTTTTTAATGCCGGGGGTTGACAAGTATCATCAGGACGTAAGGATTGCTATAAGTATGTTTTTTATTATGATAGCCGTTATGATAGTGCTTCATTTGGATGTGGTGCTTGGAGCGTTTGTGGTAGGTGTGTTTTTGACGACTTTTTTTGACCATAATCACAATCTCGAACACAAACTGGCACCTTTTGGTTTTGGGTTTTTGATTACTGTTTTTTTTGTTCATGTGGGCAGCAGTATAAATATTAAAGATATTAATTATGATATGATAGAGGATGCTTTATTCATTACGTTTTTGATGCTGATTTTAAGAATTGTAAGTTCGTTAGTCTTTATAAAGGAGCTGGGATTAAAAAATACGGTAATGTTTGGGATGAGTCTTTCTATGCCTCTTACGTTATTAATTGCAACCGCGACTCTTGCTTATCATAATCATACGATAAGCGATTACTGGTATACGGTGCTTGTGTTTACCGCCGTTTTGGAAGTTATAGTTGTTATGCTTGGTGTTAAGTTTATAAATAAGTTACAATTTCAAAAAAAGGATAGTTAATGGTAGTTACTCGTTTTGCACCATCACCAACTGGTTATTTACATATAGGCGGGTTAAGGACGGCTCTTTTTAATTGGCTTTGGGCTAGGAAAAACAACGGAAAATTTAGACTTAGAATTGAAGATACAGACCTTAGCCGTAATAAACAAGAGGCGGTGGATGCGATTTTAAAGGCTTTTAACTGGGTTGGAATGAAATGGGATGATGAAGTTGTGTTTCAAAGTGAGAGATTTGACGTTTATAAAAAATATATTGATGAGCTTTTAGAAAAAGGGCTTGCTTATAAGTGTTATCTGACAAAAGAAGAGCTTGAAAAAATAAGAGAAGCCAAAATGAAAGGACAGCAGCCTCCTATCGATATCAGAAAATACAGGGATTTTAAAGGGGAGCTTGATAAGCCTTATGTAATCAGATTTAAAGCGCCTTTAAGCGGGAAAATATGTTTTGAAGACGGGGTAAAAGGCGAACAGTGCGTGGATGCCAAAGAAATAGAAGATTTCGTAATAGCAAGAAGTGACTGGACTCCTACTTATAATTTTGTCGTAGTGATTGACGACCATGAAATGGGAATGACGGATATTATAAGAGGAGACGACCACCTCAGAAATACATTTAAACAGCTTCTTGTTTATAAAGCGTTTGGCTGGGATGTGCCAAATTTTTATCACGTACCTATGATTCACAACGAAAAAGGCGCTAAAATGAGTAAGCGTGACGGGGCGGTGGATGTTATGGAATATAAGCGTGAAGGATATCTGCCTGAAGCTCTTTTAAACTTTTTAGTGCGCCTTGGCTGGAGTTACGGAGACCAGGAGATTTTCAGTATTGAAGAGATGATAAATCTTTTTGACCCAAAAGACATCAATAAAGCCCCAAGCCGCTTTAACAAAGAAAAACTTGACTGGCTGAATTCCCATTATATTAAAAACTCTCCAAACGAAAGACTTGAAAAGCTTTTAAGGGATGATTTCGGAGTTGATATAATTGACCATGACAGAAAAGAGATTTTAATTGACGAGCTTAAAGAGAGGGTAAAAACCCTTAAAGAAATGGCAATAGAGATTGAAAAAATATTGACGCCTCCAAGTGAATATAACGAAAAAGCCGTTAAAAAGTTTTTAAAAGACGAAGTATTAAGTAACCTCAGAGAATTTTTGGTGTTTTTAAACGACAAAGACCCTAAACTTCCGCCTGAATGGCACGATGTTATGGACGAGTTTTTAAAACAAAAAGGAATTAAGCCGAAATTTTTAATGCCGCCGCTTAGAATCGCAATGGTAGGAGATACAAAAGGAATAGATTTAGCCGCAATGCTTAGCATTCTCGGTAAAGAGGAAGTCAAAAAAAGAATCTCATCACTTCTTGCCAAATTCGAGGTTTTTTAAACCTCCCCTCTTTTTATATAAACTGTGCTATAATCTTATATAAAACAAAAAGGGGTTGTTATGACTATATCTGTCGGAGAACTTCAAAAAACATTTCGCTTTTTAAAAAAATAAAAGAGTCTATTATTGTTGTTGATAAAAGGACGAATAAAAAAATCGCCAAAATAGAACCTATTGAAGAAAAAGACGATATGAAACTTTTAGAGAAGATTGTAGAAGGGTTAGAACCTCAAGATAAAGTAGCCACGAGAGAAGATTTTGAAAGGGTATATGAAGAACATTTGAGGGAAAAATATGGTTTTGATTGATGCGAATTATATTATAAGGCTTTTTTCAAAAGATGAGAATAGACATTATCAAGAATCAAAAACAACTTTTTGAAAAAGTAGCAAAAAAAGAAGTGGAAGTGATTGTTAGTGAGGGTGTGTTGATGGAGTGTTTTTTTGTGTTAAAAAAAGTTTATAAATATACAAAAGATGAAATTATTGATGAGTATTTTAGAATTACAAAACGTTGTAAACGAAGATAAACTTATACTGATTTATACTTTAAATCTTTTAAAAAAACACAATATCGATTTTATTGACGCTCTTCTTTGTGCAAAAGCCAATTTTTACGGGTATGAAGTAAGAAGTTTTAATAAAGATATTAAAAAGTGTCTTTAGTTTTTATACCAAAACACAAAACAACTCTTACATTCATCTTTTCTTGGCACTGACTAAATACGTTCAACAAGAGTGCAAATTTTTTAACACTTCGAAAAAGCTAAAAAGTGCAGACGCAAGCTCCCTTCGGGTTAAGTGCACTTTTTTTAACGCTTTTTCTCCGTTAAAATTTGCAATTGTTTCACTTTATTTAGTCAGTACCTTTTCTTTCACCCCTAAAATAAATGTTTGATTTGTTTTGGGGATTGGTATTACTCTCCTATTTCATTGATGTTAAAATTGCATAAGCTTGTATTGGTTTCTCCTACATCAAAAACATGTCCATTACATGATGCATTGAATTTAAAATATTTTTTTAATCTATTATTTGTATTAAAAATCTTATCTCTTAATTTGTCATTTATAATAGCATTATCAATTGTAAATTTTACTGCTTGGTAACCTTTTAAATTTAGTTTCTTGGCTTTTTCAAATAAAATATTGTTTTCACAATCAATCGCATTATTAATAATTTTGGAAGTTTCAAATACAGGATTTTCTAAGATTTTTTGTGCAGCTTTTGTATATTGCATAGCGATTGCTATTTTTATTTTCGGGTATTTTTGGATTGAATAAGTTTTTAGTATCCAAATCTCCACATCATCCCTAATACCGTTATTATTCGAATCGATTCCAAGAAGGGTTTCGTTATTCTTTTTTTCATCAGGCATAGGAGGTAGAGTGTTACATACAATCAGTTTATACATATTTTCAGGTTTTTGATATTCTATCCTTACTCCAAAATCAATTAATTCTCCATCTGCGTGAATTGCCCCTTTTACTAAACTGCTCGGATTTGCTTTTAAAGTAACATCCGAATAACCGTAAAGATAAAAATCACCTCTTAATTTTCCTTTTGTTTCAATACTGAAATTATCAAGTGAGTAGATTAAAAGAGCATTTGGATTGTTTTTTTCATTTAAAGAAATATTAAGAGGAATCGGTTTATTGTTTTTTATTTCAAAGTTTTTTACAAAAATTCTACTGTTATTTGGTGTTTGAATCTTAAATCCGTTTTTACAAACTCTAAATGAAGGCATTCTTTCATCATCACTAATTTTTATATCTTCAATATAATAATCACCTCCTTTAAATATTAAAGTAGCACTTCCAGTATTATCAGTAATTGATTTTATTTTTTGAATGTTTGTAAGTGATTTTTCTGTATAAGGAGCTTTGAATGTGATGGTTATATTTGGTTTTGTAATGATTATTTCTCCAATGTCGGATGAATTTATTTCCATATTTTTATCGGCATAAATCACGTTGTCACTATTTGAAATTTTAAAAGTAATTTCAGGTAGTTTTTTGTTATAATTCTCACTCTCACACAGACCTTTTAGAGGATTAATTGAAGTTTTACAAATAAACTTTCCTTCTATTATCGGCGAGCTTAATGTATTATCAGCATTTTTAAGCTTCGCCATTCCTTTTATCTTTGTATTTGAGCTTAAAGCGTCCGGAAAGTAAATTTCACAGCTTATTCCTAATACTGCGGCTAAAAAAATCGCTGTTAATTTTTTCATGTTTTCTCCTTTTTGTTAATTATAAAGCGTCAAAGCATGAAAGTCAACTAAAAATAGATAGGGGGTAAAGTTACATTTTGTAACTTTTTGAAGAAAAAATATTTTTAAAGACAGGGTGAAATGAGAGTAGTATATGAAAGCAAAATAGTACATCACTTCTTGCCAAATTCGAGGTTTTTTAAACCTCTTTTTGGTATAAATAAAAACACTACAAACGCAATAAGTGCGTATATCACATCAAACCCTAAAACCGCAATAATCACACCCATAGAAATTACGGCTAAAAGAGAAGTTTTTGTTTTTAATATGTTAAGTGCCGCAATAGATACCAAAAAGTATATAAGCACAAAAACGCCGTTTGAATATGTTATAAGCAAATCTATTTTAAAATCAAATAGAAATTTTAAAATACTAACCGTTAAAATAATCCCTATAATCACAAAAAGAACCTTTTTAAATCCGATATTTAGAGTCGTTGAAAGGCGAGTTAGGGATGCAACGTATAAATTCAGAGCCATAATGCAGATTATAAACGCCACAACCGCCATTATTTTATCGGCGTAAGTTTTGTGGCATATCCAATTTTCTCTCCAAACGCCTCCTTTACAAACGTGGCACTCCCTCCGGCACTCGGATACATAATAATGCCGAGCTTTCCGAATACAAATGCAACAGGAAGTATCATCAAAGCCATAACAAACCATAAAACAAGCGCCGCCCAGCCACTGTATGTCGCACTCAGAGCCGGAACGATAAAAACGCCGATTCTAAGAAGCGTAATTACAATACTGGCGATTCCCTGAATTAAGTTCATAATATTTTTACACCTTTTTTCGCTTCTATTTCAATCGGGCGGTTGGGGTTTGAGCTTATTATTAAATCAACGGGTTTAAGCAGGGTTTCTTCAAGTTTTGCTTTAAGTCTTAGTTGCATTTTGTATTCAAATCTTTTTTTTGGTATTACGTATATGTCAATATCTCTTCCTTTTTTATTTAAATCGGTGCGGCTTCCGAAAATGTATATTTCACATTCTCCTAAATACTCTTTTGTCATGTTTTTTATAATATTAATCTCTTTTTCACTTAAACGAACGGGCATCTATTTCCTTTATTATTGTT